>CAIMVB010000152.1 GCA_903844785.1 uncultured Rhodospirillales bacterium
CTCCGGCCAATCATGATTGGGCTCGAAGGACAGGGAATAGAAATGATTGGGCGTATCCACGCCACAGCCCGGATAGTCATTTTCATACCAGGTGCCGCCGACCGCATTATTCTTCTCGAAAATCGTGAAAGGCAGCCCTGCTTCCTGCAGTTTGATCGCCATCAGCAGGCCAGAAACACCAGCACCAATGATCCCGGTGCGCAAACGCGCGCGGCTTTCCGCTGGCATAGCGCGACGCCATTGGACAGTTTTCGGATCCGGCGCATCTACCACCGTTTCCTCGCGGATCAGCGGCATATATTCTTCCGGCACCTCTGCGCCGACACCGACGGAAAGCATACGCCGCAGCAAATGTGCCGGCGGTTCGGGGGGCAGTGCGCGGCCGCTTTGCGCGTAATCCAGCAGCACATCACGCAAGCGCGCGCGCAATTCCGCCCGCAGCGCATCAGGCGCCGCTTCGTGGAAATTCCATGGTCCCTTGATATGGGGGGCCAGGCGATCAAGCCATTCGGCCTCTCCGGTCAGATGCACCAGCACCATGAGCAAGGGCGCAATATCGCCGCCGGCCAGCGCCTCATCAAGCAATGCGGGGTTGGACAGAAAGGTTTTCGGGTCAGGGATCATGGCGGATAGATGATCACGCCCGCCCCCCAAATGCAAAAGGGCCCCGCGCATAACGCAGGGCCCCTTCCCGTTCCGATCCAGTCAGGATCAGACGGAGTAGTACATTTCGAACTCAACCGGGTGCGGGGTGTGTTCAAACTTATACACATCCGTCCACTTCAGTTCGATATAGCTTTCGATCTGATCCTTGGAGAACACATCACCAGCCAGCAGGAAGTCATGATCGGCTTCGAGCGACTGCAGCGCTTCACGCAGCGAACCGCAAACGGTCGGGATGCCCTTCAGTTCTTCCGGCGGCAGGTCATACAGATCCTTATCCATGGCATCGCCCGGATGGATCTTGTTCTTGATGCCATCAATGCCGGCCATCAGCATGGCGGCGAAGGCGAGGTAGGGATTCGCACCCGGATCCGGGAAGCGCACTTCAACGCGCTTCGCCTTCGGGCTGGTCGCGTAGGGGATGCGGCAGGAAGCGGAACGGTTGCGCGCGGAATAGGCGAGCAGCACAGGCGCTTCAAAGCCCGGGATCAGCCGCTTGTAGGAATTGGTCAGCGGATTGGTGAAGGCATTCAGCGCCTTGGCGTGCTTGATGATGCCGCCAATGTAGTACAGCGCCATTTCCGACAGATCGGCATAGCCATTGCCGGCGAACATCGGCTTGCCAGCCTTCCAGATGGACTGGTGCACATGCATGCCCGAACCATTATCGCCATAGATCGGCTTCGGCATGAAGGTCGCCGTCTTGCCGTAGCTATGGGCAACATTGTGCACGCAGTACTTGTAGATCTGCATATGGTCGGCCTGCTGCACCAGCGGGCCGAACTTCGTACCAAGTTCGTGCTGGGACTGCGCCACTTCGTGGTGGTGCTTTTCAATCGCCAGGCCCATCTCACCCATGGTGGAGAGCATCTCGGCGCGCAGATCCTGTTCGCTATCCACGGGCGGCACCGGGAAATAGCCACCCTTAACAACCGGGCGGTGACCCATATTGCCTTCCGGATAGTCCTTCATATTGGCGCCGGGGCCTTCGATGCTGTCCAGCGAGTAATGGCCGAAATTGCCACCCGTGCCGAACTTCACGCTATCGAACACAAAGAATTCCGCTTCCGGGCCAAAGAAGGCCGTGTCGCCAAGGCCGGTGGACTTCAGATATTCTTCCGCCTTCTTCGCGGTGGAACGCGGATCGCGGTTATAGCGCTGGCCGGTGGACGGCTCATAGATATCGCAGAACAGGATCATCTGCGGCTTGGCCGAGAAGGGGTCCATCACAGCGGTGGTCGCATCCGGCATCAGGATCATGTCGGATTCATTGATGGCCTTCCAGCCCGCGATGGAGGAACCATCAAACATGATCCCTTCTTCGAAGACTTCCGGCTCGATCGTGGAGACATGCTGGGCAGTGTGCTGCCACTTGCCGCGCGGATCCGTGAAACGGAAATCCACATATTCCACGCTATGTTCCTTGATCATCTCCATCACCTTGGAGACGGCATTGCCACCCGCGGCGGCTGCTGGCTTCTTGGCCATACTCTGCGATCCTATTCCCTGCTAGCGAACCCCGAAAGAAAATGCCCCGAACCGCGATTTCGGTACCCCGCGGCTCAGTTCGGCACCGGCTGGCTGCCCTGCGGGGCACCCGGCCGGCTTGTTCTGGCACGGCACGGTCCGAAACCCCGCCGTTCCTCGCCCTAAAGCCCCCCCGCCGAAGGGGGTTGGGCGCAACCCTTACGTCTCAGACCGCGTCTTCGCCCCGCTCACCGGTGCGAATGCGAATCACTTCCGCGATGTCTGATACAAAAATCTTGCCATCGCCGATCCGGCCAGTGCGGGCGGCGGCCTGAATGGCTTCAACCGCGCGGTCCAGCATGTCGTCGCTGCAAACCACTTCCACCTTTACCTTGGGGAGGAAATCCACAACGTATTCGGCACCGCGATAAAGCTCCGTATGGCCTTTTTGCCGGCCAAAACCCTTCGCTTCAATAACAGTCAGGCCCTGAAGCCCGATTTCATGCAGCGCATCTTTAACTTCATCCAGCTTGAAGGGCTTGATGATGGCTTCAATTTTTTTCATCGATCCCGTCCCATCATTGGGGCTGCGCCCAAACCACTAATGGCCGTGACACGGCCACGCCTTCTCGCGCGGCATATGACATGCGTTGTGGGGGGGCGACAATCGCGCCGAGGCAAAAAAATCGCTTTTCTAGGCAAGGACGGCCTATTTTATGTTCAAAATGCCTATAATTTGACCACAACGAAAGGGTGGCTTGCTCCTTGCCGCATCCCACCCCATAAGCCCAACTCAAGGCTGGCGCGGACCGGCCATCGCATCTTTAGCATTCGGGCAAGGCAGATGAAGCCGCAAAACGAACTCCTCTCCGGCATCGGCACCACGATCTTCACCGTCATGTCGGCGCTCGCCAATCAGCATGGCGCGGTCAATCTGGGGCAGGGTTTCCCCGATTATGATGGGCCGGCCGATGTCATCCACGCCGCCGCCGCGGCCCTGTTGGATGGCCGCAACCAATACCCGCCCATGAGCGGCGTTCCGGAACTCCGTCAGGCGGTGGCGCACCACAATAGGCGCTTCTATGGGATTGAAGCCGATCCCAATACTGAAGTGGTGGTGACCTCTGGCGCCACTGAGGCGATTACCGCGTGCCTTATGGCGGTGCTCAATCCCGGCGATGAATGCGTGCTGATTGAACCGCTTTATGATACTTATTTGCCCGTGGTGAGGCTGCTTGGCGCGGTGCCGAAGCTGGTGCGGCTCAGCCCGCCGGAATGGGCGCTGCCGCGCACGGAATTGGCCGCGGCTTTCGGCCCCAAGACCAAGGCGATTTTGTTGAATACGCCCATGAACCCAACCGGCAAGGTGTTCACGCCAGATGAACTCAGCTTCATTGCGGGCTTACTTGAACAGCATGATTGCTATGCCATTTGCGATGAGGTTTATGAACACCTGACCTTCGATGGTATGAAGCATATCCCGCTGATGACACTGCCCGGTATGCGCCAGCGCTGCATGCGCGTTGGCAGTGCTGGCAAGACGTTTTCGCTGACGGGTTGGAAGATTGGCTATATCACCGCGGATCAGAGCCTCGCGCAAAATGTAACGAAAGCGCACCAAAACCTCACCTTTACCACCGCGCCCAACCTGCAACGTGGTGTGGCTGTGGGGCTGATGAAGGATGATGCCTATTTCAACGGGCTTTCCACGCATTTGCAGGCGAAGCGTGACAAGCTTGGCGCGGGGCTGGCGCGGCTAGGCTTTGATGTGCTGCCGGCCAAGGGTTCCTACTTCATTACCACGGATTTCCGTCCGCTTGGCTTCAATGGCGATGATGTCGCCTTTTGCCGCACGCTGACCGAAGAAGCGAAGGTCACTGCCATTCCGGTGACGGCGTTCTACGCCAGCGAAGATGCGCCTTCCCATTATGCGCGCTTTGCCTTCTGCAAGGGCGATGCCGTGATTGATGAAGCGCTGACGCGGATGGAAGCCTGGCTTGCAAAGCGGCGCGGCTGAGGCACTGCCGCAAGAGCCGCGGCACCTAATACGAAAGAAAATCCCGGAGCGCCGCCATAAAGCCTTCTGGATTTTCCGCATGCAGCCAATGGCCGGCGCGGGCGATGCTGACGAAGCCAATATTCGGAAATAGCGCGCGAAAACCCGCGTGATCCTCGGCCCGGATATAGGGTGAAAGTGCGCCCGCCATGGCAAGTGCGGGGCCTTCAAAGCGCGCGCTGGGTGGGGGCGCGAAGGCCTCAATCTCCGGCATGGCGGCGGCGATTTCGCTAAGGCCGATGCGCCAGCCTGGGTGTGCGGACTCAAAGCGCAGGTTCTGCAGCAGGAAGCTTCTAATGGGCGCTTCCGGCACTGCGCTCCGCAGTGCTTGATCCGCCTCCTGCCGCGTAAGGCCGGGGTGAAGGGGTAGCGCCTGCAAGGCCGCCACCACAGCGCGCAGGCTGGGCGGATAGGGGCGCGGGGCGATATCCGCCACGATCAGGCGTTCCACCAAATCCGGCCGCGTCAGCGCCAGCATCATCGCTGTTTTGCCGCCCATGGAATGGCCCAGCACTATGGTGCGCCCAATGCCGATCGCTGCCATTGTTTCGGCAACGTCTGAAGCCTGGGCGGCGTAATCCATGCCTGCCGCATGGGGTGATGCGCCGTGATTGCGCAAATCCATGGCGATCACGCGGTAATGCTGCGACAGCGCCTTTTGCACACCGCCCCAATTGCGCGCGGAACCAAACAAGCCATGGAGCAGGATCAGCGCCGGTCCCTGCCCGGCTTCAATCATCTGAAGCTGCATCTATTCCGCCGCTGCCAAAATCACCGAACCCACAATCAAGCCGCTGCCTACCATCATGTCCCACCCAAAGGCTTCCCCAAGCCAGAGCGTGGAGACAAAAACACCAAAGGCCGGCACCAGCAGAAAGGCAACGGATGCCACCGCGCCAGGAAGGCGCCGCCCGACTTCCACCACGCACCAGGTGCCAATGGGGGCGACGATGAGGCCAATATAGAGCATGAAGGGCCAGGATGCCGGGCCAATGCCGCCCGAGGGTTCCAGCACCAAGGCAAAAGGCAGGATCACCAGCGCGCCGGTGGAAAAGGCCCAGGGCAACAGGTGGAACATCGGCGATTTGGCCGGAAAGCGCCGCGTCACAATAATCGCGATGCTCCATAGCAGCGCTGCCAGGATCAGCATGGCATGGCCGATCACCTGATTCTGATCTGACCAATCCACCGCCCAGGGGCCGGCCAGTACAAGTATGCCCGCAAGCCCAAGCAAGGCCGCCAGCCAGCGCCGCAGCGAGACTTTCTCCCCCATTACCAGCATCGACAGCGGAATGAGCCAATAGGTCACCACGGCGGAGATAATGGCGGTACGGCCCGCTTCCACCATCGCCACCGCCGCATGGGCGAGCACGAAAAAGCCACCCAGTTGCAAAAGCCCAACAGCAAAAACGGTGGGCAGGTCTTCACGCTTTGGGCGGTGGAACCGCCGCAGCACCAAAAGCAGCAGGGAAGCAACAAGTGTCGCCAGCGCAGCACGCCCAAAGCCGAACCACATGGGGCTTGCATCTGCCAAAGCCGCCTTGGTGATGGGCCAAGCACCGCCAAAGAGAAAAATGGCGATAACCAAAAGATGCAGCGATGATTTCATCGCGTGATGGCGTACCCCCGAAAAGCCTCAATAAATGCCAAGTTTCGCCAAGCCAGCGAGTCCCGACCGCGCCATACAAGCCCATTCCAATGAAAAGGGGAAACTAATCATGCCCCTTGGGGGGCAGTCAGCCATTTCCGGTCCAGCGCCGAGGCCCATGGCCGGGCAGAAAGCCGCGCCGCAGCAGCAACATGAGCGCGCCGGCGAGGAACAAGACGCCCGCCCCGGCCGTCAGTGCCCTGCCCGCCCCGCGTGGCTGCCGCCAGAGCAGCAAGCCACAGATGAAGGCTGAAATGAGCAGGAAATAGAACAAGCAAGGCGCCTAATTCGCTACCTTCAGCATGATCTTGCCAATATGCGCGCTGCTTTCCATCAAACGATGCGCTGCCACCGCTTCCGTTAGCGGGAAGGTTTGGAAAATGCGCGGGCCCGCCTTGCCCGCTTCCAGTAAGGGCCAAACCTTGGCGGCAAGCGCTGCGGCGATGTCGCCCTTTTCGGCTGTTGTGCGCGGGCGCATGGTGCTGCCGGTGACCGTCAAGCGCTTGACCATGATAGGGCGCAGATCGGCTTCCGTCTTGAAGCCGCCGAGGAAGGCGATGATCACCAAGCGCCCATCGCGCGCTAGGCTTTTGAGGTTCCGCGCGAAGTAATCCGCGCCGACCATATCCAGGATCACATCCACGCCTTTGCCATCGGTCAGGCGCTTCACTTCTGCAGCGAAATCCTGGGTACGATAGTCAATCGCGGCATCGGCGCCCAATTCCAGGCAGGCGGCGCATTTGGCAGCACTTCCGGCAGTGGTAATCACCCGCGCGCCGAAAGCCTTGGCCAATTGAATGGCCGTCACGCCGATGCCGGAAGTGCCGCCATGGATCAGCACGGTCTCGCCCGCCGCCAAGCGCCCATGACCAAACAGATTGGCCCAGACGGTGAAATAAGTCTCTGGCAGCGCGGCGGCCTGCAGCGCGTCATAGCCCTTGGGCCAAGGTAGCGTCTGCGCTTCAGGTGCGGCGCAATATTCCGCATAGGCGCCACCATTGGTCAGCGCGCAAACCCGGTCCCCAACGCGGTAGCGCGTGACCGCTGGGCCAATCGCGACCACTTCGCCGGCGCATTCCAGTCCAAGAATTGGCGAAGCACCGGGCGGTGGCGGGTAGCTGCCTTCGCGCTGAGCCACATCCGGGCGATTGACGCCCGTGACCATGACGCGGATCAGCACCTCATCCGCCGCGAATGCAGGGATGGAGGTTTGCGCGAGCGCCATGACCTCCGGCCCGCCGCCCTTGCCATGCTCAATGAAATTCATGGTAGCGGGCAGGTTTGTCATGGCTTTGGCCTTTCAGAGTTTAGGGAGGAAACGGGCGGAGATTGAGCCCCGCCCGCACCAAATCAGTTCGGCTTGATGCCGGCGGCGCGGATGATCGGTTCCCACTTCGCCATTTCAGAAGCGAGGAAGCGGGCCGCGCTTTCCGGCGTGCTATCCGTGGTGACCTCCATGGTCATTTCCGCGAGCTTGTTCTTGACGGAATCGAGTGAAAGCGCGCGGTTATAAGCCGCGTTGATGGCCTGCACTGTGGCCGCTGGGGTGCCGTTGGGCACCAGCGCCATGTGCCAAGTATAGGCTTCATACCCAGCGACGCCACCTTCAACGAAAGTTGGCAGATCGCGCGCATAGGGCATGCGGTTCTTGGTGCTGATGGCGAGCGCGCGCAATTCGCCACGCTGCATGTAAGGCAGCGCCGCCGCCGCGACATCCAGCATAATGGGGATACGCCCGGAGAGCACTTCCGGCATGGCCGCCGATGACCCGCGGAAGGGAATGTGGTTCACCTTAAGCCCGCCCGCCATGTGCAGGAAAAGCTCGCTGGCCAAATGCACCGCGCCGCCATTGCCGCTGGACGCGTAATCATATTTGCCTGGGTTCTTCTTCAGCAGGTCAATCAATTCCGGCAGGTTGCGCGCCGGCAAATCCTTATTAACCAGCATGATCATGGGGATTTGGCCGATATAGGCTGCCGGTGTGAAATCCGCGACTGGATCAAAAGGCAAGCGATCAAACAGCGCGCGCAGGCAGGCATGGGCGATGGTGGTGTACAGAATGGTCTGGCCATCCTTCGGCGCCTTGCTCACCAGATCCGTGCCGATCACCACGCCAGACCCGGTGCGGTTTTCCACCACCAAGCGCGAAGGCAGGAATTTGGATTTCTCATCGGCCAGCAGACGTGCCGGAATATCCGTGGGGCCGCCCGCGGCG
This sequence comes from uncultured Rhodospirillales bacterium, assembly GCA_903844785.1. GTDB lineage: Bacteria > Pseudomonadota > Alphaproteobacteria > Acetobacterales > Acetobacteraceae > Neoroseomonas. Next base: position 8,050 of record CAIMVB010000152.1, read on the forward strand.
AAAGGCACGACAACACGGCCAGGCCCGCTTGGCCAGGCTTGCGCCAAGGCTGGCGTAGCGAAAGGCGCCAGCGCGGCGGCGCCGGCCAAGCCCAGAATGTCACGACGTTGCATGAAAACCCCCTTTTTGCTGTTCATCTCAAAGAAATCTGGATGACAGGCCGGCGTTGCCAGCCTGTCAGCATCATCACCCACCAAACTCTGCCCGGATGGCCGCAGAATGTTCGCCAAGCCGCGGCACCGGCCCCAGGCTGCGCGCGCCATCGGAAAGCTTCGCGGGCGGCGCACCGATGTTGATCGGGCCTTTTTCGGTTTCAACCGTCACGCGGCGGAGCGCCGGATGGTCGCGCAAGCCCCCGCAATCATTAATGAAGCCAAAGGCTGTATTGGCATTGCGGAGTTTGGCGGCACATTCATCGCGTGTCAGCGCGGCGAACATTTTGCCGATATGCCCATCCACCATGGGGCGATTGGCGACGCGTTCATTATTGACGCGAAAGCCCTCACGCTCAGGCAAATCCGGCTCATCCAGGAAATGGGTACAGAAGCTGGCCCATTCGCGTTCATTTTGAATGGCAATCAGCACATCCGCGCCATCCTTGGTGGTGAAGGCGCCATAGGGGCAGATGGAAGGATGCGCCATGCCGATGCGCGGCGGGTTCCGGCCCATGCCTTCATATTGCAGCAGCGGCACCGTCATCCAATCCGCCATACCATCAAACAAGGAAACCGCGATGCCCTTGCCCTTGCCGGTAATGCCGCGATCAATCAGTGCTTCCAGCACCGCCGCATAGGCATGCATGCCGCAGGCGATATCACAGGCGGAAACACCAACCCTCCCCGGCCCTTCGGCGCGGCCTGTCACGTAAGCGAGGCCACTTTCCGCCTGCACCAGCAGATCATAGGCCTTCATGGCGGCGTATTCGCCTTCCTCGCCATAGCCTGAAATATCCACGGTGATCAGGCGCGGATAGCGTGCGCGCAAATCAGCCGAGCCGAAGCCAGCCCGTGCCATGGCACCGGGGGCGAGATTCTGGATGAAGATATCCGCCCGGGCGAGTAGCGCTTCGAGCAGCGCCTTGTCGTCCGGCTTTTTGATATCAAGGCAAAGGCTTTCCTTGCCGCGATTGAGCCAGACGAAATAGCTGGATTGCCCATTCGCCACTGCATCATAGGCGCGGGCGAAATCGCCTTCCTGCCGTTCGATCTTGATGACGCGCGCCCCCGCATCGGCAAGCCGGGAAGCGCAGTAAGGCGCGGCGACGGCCTGTTCCATCGAAACGACGAACAGGCCTTTCAACGGCTGAGAGGCCATCAGTAGGACCGCGGCATGCCGAGCACATGCTCGCCCACATAGCTCAGCACCAGATTGGTGCTGATCGGCGCCACTTGATAGAGCCGCGCTTCGCGGAACTTGCGCTCCACGTCGTATTCCTCGGCAAAGCCGAAGCCGCCATGGGTTTGCACGCAGGCTTCCGCCGCCGCCCAGGCCGCATCAGCGCCGAGCATCTTGCCCATATTGGCTTCCTCACCGCAGGGCAGGCCGGCTTCGAATTTGGCAAGGCCCTTTTGGATCAAGGCCTCAGCGGCGCGCATCTGGGCATAGGCCTTGGCGATCGGGAATTGTACGCCCTGATTCTGCCCGATCGGGCGGCCAAACAAAACGCGCTGCTTGGAATAATCCACGGCCTTGTTGATGAACCACTTGGCGTCACCAATGGTCTCGGCCGAGATCAACAGGCGTTCGGCATTCATGCCATCCAGGATATAGCGGAAGCCCTTGCCTTCCTGACCGACCATATTCTCGGCGGGGACTTCCATATTGTCGAAGAAGACCTCGCAGGAATTATGGTTCATCATGGTGCGGATTGGGCGGATGGTAAGGCCGTTACCGAGTGCCTTTTTCATATCCACGATGAAGGTGGAAAGCCCATCAGTGCGCTTGGCGACCTGATCGCGCGGCGTGGTGCGCGCCAGCAGCAGCATCAGATCGGAATGTTCCGCGCGGCTGGTCCAGATTTTCTGGCCATTGACGATGTATTTGTCGCCCTGCTTCTGCGCGAAGGTGCGAAGGCTGGTGGTATCCGTGCCGCTGGTCGGTTCCGTCACGCCAAAGGCTTGCAGGCGCAATTCGCCGGTGGCGATTTTGGGCAGGTACTTCTGCTTCTGTTCGGGGCTGCCATGCTTCAGGATGGTGCCCATGATATACATTTGCGCGTGGCAGGCGGCAGCATTGCAGCCTGTGGCGTGGATTTCTTCCAGAATCGCGGCGGCAGCCGAAAGCGGCAGGCCTGACCCGCCATATTCTTCCGGGATCAGGGCAGCGAGCCAGCCAGCATCGGTCAGCGCCTTGACGAATTCGCTGGGGTAGCCGCGGCGGGTATCAAGTTCGCGCCAATATTCGCCGGGGAAGCGGGCGCAGAGCTTGCGCACTTCCTCACGGATTTCGGCATGGGCTTCCTGGGAATGATGCATGTCCATTGGTTTGGCTCCGGTTTGGCCCCGGATTAGGGCTGCAGGCGCGGGCTTGCAAGATGATCGGCAGCTTCAATCCACCGTGGCGCCAGACCGGCGCACCACTTCCGCCCAGCGGGTGATATCGCGGGCCAGGGTTTCGCGGAATTGTTCGGGCGTATTGGGCGCGGCGGGGGGCGTAATGGCCTGGTCCTGCACCAGCCAAGTCCGGAATTCCGGCGTGGTGATGATGCGGTTGATCTCAGTATTCATGCGCCGAAGGATGGGCTCCGGCAGGCCGGCCGGGGCCAGAATAGCATACCAGGTGCTGGTATCCATCGCCGGTGTGCCGCAAGCCTCAGCGACTGTCGGCACATCCGGGAGCGCCGCGAGCCGCGCCGGGCTCATCACCGCCAGCGGGCGCACCTGGCCTTGGCGGATCGGCCCCATGGCGGCGCCGGATTGGTTGAAGAAAAGGTCGGTATCCCCCGCGAGCAAGGACGCCATGGCGCCGGGCTGCCCGCGATAGGGCACATGCAAAAGATCAAGATTGGCGGCGATTCCGAATTGCACGCCGGCCAGATGGGTGGAGGCACCATTGCCGGTGGAGCCATAGGAAACCGCCTGGGGCCGCGCCCGCGCCGCCGCAAGTACCTGGGCGCAGTTCTGGAATTGCGGGCGCTTTTCAGCGCTGACGATCATGACATTGGGCACATCGCCCAGTAGCGCCACGGGGGTGAAATCCCGCTGAACATTAAAGGGTAGGTTCTTATAGAGCGCGGCATTGATGGCATGGGTGCCGGCGGTGCCGAAATAGAAGGTATAGCCATCGGGCCGCGATTTCGCGACGAAGTCAGACCCGATATTGCCCCCTGCCCCGGTCCGGTTATCCACCACCACGGGCTGGCCAAGCACGCGGGACAATGGTTCTGCCAGACGCCGGGCGTAGATATCAGTGCCCGCACCATTGGGGAATCCACCCATCAGCGTGATCGGACGGCTGGGCCAGGCATCGCCCTGCGCCATGGCGGGGGCGGCGATGAATGAAGCGAGCAAGGCGGCAATCAGGCTACGGCGCATGGATTGGAACTCCTTGGGATTGTTGGCTGGCAGTTTAGCCGCTTAAGCTTGCCAGATGAACACCCCAAAACCCGGGCCGCGCATCGCGCGCGGCGGCAAATCCATCTATGGCGCGCCGCTTGGCATTTTGATGCTGGAAGCGCGCTTTCCACGCATCCCCGGCGATATGGGCAATGGGGAGACCTGGCCCTTCCCCGTGCTGTTTCGCGTGGTGCGCGGCGCCACGCCGGAAAAGGTTGTGTTGCTGGGGGCGAAGGGGCTTTTGCCGGATTTCATCGCCGCTGCGCAGGAATTGGTGCATCTGGGCGCCGAGGCCATTACCACCAATTGCGGCTTTCTTTCGCTATTTCAGCGCGAATTGGCCGAAGCGGTACAGGTGCCGGTGGCGACATCATCGCTGATGCAGGTGCCATGGGTGCAGGCCACGCTGCCGCCCGGCAAGCGCGTGGGCGTGATTACGGTGAGCAAACAAAGCCTGACGCCCGCGCATCTGGATGCCGCCGGCGTGCCGCGCGATATCCCCTGCGTTGGCACCGAAGGCGGGCGAGAGTTCTTCCGCGTGCTGATCCGCGCCGATCAGCAGGATATGGATATTGATCTGGCGACCCAGGATATTCTGGATGCAGGCCGTGCGCTGGTCGCGCAGCATCCGGATGTCGGCGCCATTGTGCTGGAATGCACCAATATGCCGCCTTATGCGGCGGCGCTGCGGGATGCGCTTGGCCTGCCGGTCTACGATATTTATTCGATGATCACCTGGTTTCACGCCGGC
>CAIMVB010000153.1 GCA_903844785.1 uncultured Rhodospirillales bacterium
CGGTTTCGCCATTCTTGTCCAGCATCGGCCCGCGCGGATAAGACCACACCACCACCGCAAGCCCAGCCGCCTTCGCTTCATCCGCCAATTCGCGGAGTTCTTCCATCATCTCAAACTGGTATTCGGATGAAGGGTAGATGGTGAAGCCAATCGCAGAACAACCAAGGCGCAGCGCATCGGCAACACTGCCGGTCACCGCCTGATCCTTGGTAGTGGAAAGGCTATTGGATGAATTGACCTTCAGGATGGTCGGGATGGCACCGGCGAAAGTGGCGGCGCCGGCTTCAATCATGCCAAGCGGCGCGGCATAGGCATTCAAGCCCGCTTCAATCGCCAATTCGAAATGGTAGTGCGGATCATAAGCTGCGGGGTTGGGTGCGAAGGACCGCGCCGGGCCATGTTCAAAGCCCTGATCCACCGGCAGGATCACCATGCGCCCCGTGCCGCCAAGCTTCCCTTCCATCAGGATGCGGGCGAGATTCGCCTTGGTCCCGGGGGTGTCGCTTTCATACCAGGAAAGGATTTCCTTCACGCGGCGCGTCAGCTTCATTTTGTGATCCTTCTCGTTTCCGTGATGACCCGGCGGCGATAGCGCAGCCGGCTTTTCCTGTCACGGGTGCGTTATGTCGGCTGATCCTGTGGCGGCAGTGTGGCGAAAAGCGCCGCCAATCTGGCTTGGTCATTCCGACGGCGCGGATCGAGCGTCGCCATATCCAGCGCCTTGGGCCTCTCGCTTAGCACTTCGGCCCCTATTTCACGTGCCGCGCCCACTACGCTAGCCGCGGCGGGGTGGCTTGTCTCAAAAATGATTAGCTTGAAACCGGCCCGCAACGCCGCCAGCGCAGCCCCGGGGGCATCGGCGCAATCCAGCCCGACGGTGAAGGGGGCGTCGGGGAATAGGTCGGTAGCTTGGTCGATCATGGTCTTGAACCAACCCGGCCCGGCATTCAGCGCGGCGCCAGGGGCAGAAAGCAGCAGTAAAGGCCGCCCTGCGGCAGCCCTTAACGCCCATTCGGCCTGAACGCGCCCATGCACCACCAACGCGGGTTGCTTCAGAAACGCCTTTACCATTGACCCAAAGGCCCTTGCATGCCAAGCATTTCAGTTAACGCATAGCCTTTAGTCCCTGTGGCGCCAAGGCGTCTGGAGAAGCATGAGCGAAGGTCAATCCAATGCGATAGCGGCCGCGATGGTCCGGCTGGAAGCGGCCCTGAATCGCCTGGACCGCGCCGTGGAGATGCGCCGCGCCGCTACCCCGCCCATGGAAGGCGATATGGTCCCCAAAGCGGCCGTGGCCGCGCTGGCTTCCCGCCTGGATGAAACCATCGCGCGGCTGCGTAGCAATCTGGATGAGGCTGTCTGATGGCGCAGGTCACGGTCCGCGTTGGCGGTTACGCCCATCCGGTAGCTTGCCAGGATGGCCAGGAAAAGCATCTGACGAATATGGCGGCCGAGGTTGATAAGCGCGTCTCGGCGCTCAAGGCCATGGGCATTCAGTTCGGCGAAACGCGTATGTTGCTGCTGGCGGCGCTGCAATTGGCTGATGAAGCCATGGATCTGAAAGCCGAGAATGATGCGCTGAAGGCCGGCGGTGCTGTTGCTTCCGATGCCCCCGCGCCTGATCCCGCCATGGCAGATGGCTTGGTGCGGCTTGCCGAAAAGCTGGAAGCCATTGCCGCGCGGCTTGAGGAAGCCTAACTAGAACCTGCGGGGCTGCCAGGTGCGCCAGGCAATTCATCCCCGGGGCCAATGCACATCCTCCGGGAACTGGCTCTGTCCGGACCGTGGTTCGGGTATCTGGTGCCCACCTGCTAACGCAGGCCTTGGGAGGATGATACGCCAGCGGCCATGGTGGCTCCGCACCTTTTTTGCCATCAGGAACCCTGCGTGACCGAGGCCCAAGCCGCCGCATCGGATGTTGTTTTGCAGGCAGCCAAGGCCACGGTGCGGAAATCAGCGCGCGCGCATCGCGCCACGCTTTTCAGCCCTGATGCGCCCAAGCGACTGGCAGAGGCCCTTTTGGCCCGGCACGCACCGCCCGCGGGTGCCGTTATTGCGGGCTATTGGCCGATGGGCGATGAAATGGATCCGCGCCCACTGATGCTGGCCTTGGCTCAGCGCGGTCACACCCTGGCGCTGCCAATCACGCCGCCGCGTGGCCTGCCGCTTTCCTTTCACGCCTGGGCGCCGGGCGGGGCGCTCCGACCCGGCCCCATGGGTACATCAGAACCAGCCGAGGGCGCTTTGGTGAACCCCGATTGGCTGCTGGTGCCGCTTTTGGCCTTTGACCGCGCCGGGCGGCGGCTTGGCTATGGCGGTGGGTATTATGATCGCACCCTGGCCGGGCTGCCGGGTGCAAAACCCATCGGTATCGCTTATGACGGCCAGGAAATGACCGAAGTGCCGGCCGGGCCGCAGGATATCCGGCTGCCCCTGATCGCGACCGAGGCCGGCGTCATCATCTGTGGAGAGAGTGCGTGAGGCTACTTTTCCTGGGCGATATCGTAGGCCGCGCCGGGCGTGATGCGGTTATAGCCGCGCTGCCTGGGCTGCGTGAGAAACTGCGCCTTGATCTTGTTGTGGTGAATGCTGAAAACGCCTCCCACGGGTTTGGTCTGGCGCCGGAAATGGCGCGGGCGCTTTTCGTGGCCGGCGCTGATGTGCTGACGCTTGGCAATCACGCCTGGGACCGCAAGGAAATCATCCCCTATATCGAAGGCGAGCCACGCCTGATCCGCCCGCTGAATTACCCGCCGGGTACGCCGGGGAAGGGCGCGGTGGTGGCGGTGCTGGCCGATGGCAGGCGGGCTTTAGTGCTGCAAGCCATGGGGCGACTTTTCATGGAACCCTTGGATGATCCCTTCCGCGCGATCCAGGCGGAATTGGCGCAGCATAGCCTGGGCGCGCAGGGCAGCGTGCAGGCGATTATCATTGACTTCCACGCTGAAGCCTCATCAGAAAAACAGGCCATGGGCCATAGCTTCGATGGCAAAGTCAGCCTGGTGATCGGCACCCATACCCATGTGCCAACGGCGGACCACCGCATCCTGCCAGGCGGCACGGCGTTTCAAACCGATGCCGGCATGTGCGGCGATTATGATAGCGTGATCGGCATGCAAAAGGGCGGCGCTTCCATCCGCTTCTGGCGCAAGGTGCCGGCCGAACGCCTGGCCCCGGCAGAAAATGAGGCAACGATCAGCGGGCTATTCGTTGAAACCGATGATGCCACCGGCCTTGCACGCCGCGTGTCGCCACTCCGCATGGGTGGTGGGTTGGAGCCGGTGCTGCCTGCGCTCTGAGGCGCTTTCAGTAAAGTGTCTCGGCAAGCCGCGCTGGCGCGGTGGCATCATAGGTGGCGGAGTCCACCATGCCGCCAGTATGGGATGCGATCATCTCCCCCGCAGTTGGCACATTTGCTGGGCGTGGCGCATCGCCCCAAAGACGCGAACGCACGATGGATTTTGCGCATTGCATATAAACCTCGCGCGGGGTGATCAGGATTACGCTGGCGGGCGTCTTGCCGCGTTCCACGAAGCGCGCGCAAAGCGCGGGATCGGTAGTGATGCGCGCGGTGCCGCCCACACGCAGCGCCTCAGCCACGCCTGGGATCAGGAACAAGAGTGCAACGCGCGGATCTTCAATGATATCGCGCAGTGCATCCAGCCGGTTATTGCCGCGCCGATCGGGCAAAGCGAGAGACCCATCCTCCAGGCAGGCAACAAAGCCCGGCGCATCGCCGCGTGGCGTGGCATGCGGGCCGTTATGGCCGATGGTGGTGAGAATACAAAACGGGCTGGCGGCGATAAAGGCGCGCGCCGTATTATCCAGCCTGGGCGCGACCTTTTTAAGTGCCCGCTCGCTTGGGGCCTCATAATGCTGCGCCAGGGCTTCCAGGCTGGAAATGGCGAAGGGATCGGGGGCGGGGTTATGGTCCATTGTCATACTCTGCCCAAGCCCAGCGCTTGGCGCCACCCTTTTCGCCGGATATAAGCCGCGTCCCTTACCCCTTTTCACTGAGAGCAACGGCAATGGCCGGCCATTCCCACGCGAAAAACGTCATGCACCGCAAGGCGGCCCAGGGTGCCAAGAAAGCCCAGGCCTTCGGCAAGCTGATCCGCGAAATCACCGTCTCGGCCAAAATCGGCCTGCCCGATCCGGCGGCCAATCCACGCCTGCGCGCCGCGGTGAAAGCCGCGCTGACCGCGAATATGACGCGCGATACGATTGACCGTGCCATCAAGCGCGCCGTTACCGCCGGGCAGGGCGAGGATTATGAGGAAGTGCGCTATGAAGGCTATGGCGCGCATGGCATCGCCATCATCGCCGAGGCTTTGACCGATAACCGCAACCGCACCGGCGGCGATTTGCGGTCCATGTTCGCAAAGAATGGCGGCGCCTTGGGTGAGACGAATTCGGTCGCCTTCCAATTCGAACGGAAGGGCGTGCTGCGTTACAAGCCCGAAGTCGCTTCAGCCGATGCCATGCTGGAAGCGGCCATTGAAGCCGGCGCCGAGGATGTGGAAAGCGGCGATGATGGGCATGAAATCTCCACCAGTGTTGAGGATTTCGCCACGGTACGTGATGCGCTGGAAGCCAGCTTCGGCACGGCGGAAAGCGCCAAGCTTGAATGGTGGTCCACCAATGACATCAAGCTGGATGAAGAACGCGCCAAGGATGTGGTGAAGTTGCTCGATCTGCTGGATGATCATGACGATATCCAGAACATCTACGCCAATCTTGAAGTGGAATAGGCGCCATCAGCATGATGGAAACCCGCCTGCGCCAAAGCTTCGCCAAGCAGGGGTTGATGCGGCTGTTTGGCGCGGAGATGACCAGCATCGCGCCCGGTCAGGTTGAAATCTCCCTTGAACCCAAGCCGGAACTTTCTCAGCAACACGGCTTTATGCATGGTGGAGCGCTGACCGCCATTGCCGATAGTGCCGCGGGCTATGCCGCGCTTAGCCTCATGCCCGCCAATCGCGGTGTGCTGACGACGGAAATGAAAATCAATTTCCTGGCGCCTGCCGCCGGGGACCGCATTCTCGCGCGCGGCAAGGTGCTGAAGGCCGGGCGCACGCTGAGTTTGGTGCAGACGGAAATTTTCACCGTCACCGCGGGTCAGGAAAGGCTGATCGCCTTCCTGACCGCGACCTTCATGAGCATCGAAAACCGCGACGGGATCGAGGATTAATCGAACTCACTTCATCGCGCCTTTCAGCACCACCGTGATCTCATCCAAAATGGCCGGATCATCAATGGTGGGCGGCACGGTATAGGGCTCGGCATCTGCGATCTTACGCATGGTGGCGCGCAGGATCTTGCCGCTGCGGGTCTTCGGCAGGCGGGCCACCACCTTGGCATCCTTGAAGGCAGCCACAGGCCCAATCTTCTCCCGCACTAGGCCGATCAATTCGCGCGCCAGCGTATCTTCCGGCTTGTTCACGCCGGATTTCACCACAACAAGCCCGAGTGGCACTTGGCCCTTCAGCGTATCGCGCACGCCAACCACGGCGCATTCGGCGATATCAGGGTGGCCGGCCAGCACTTCTTCCATCGCACCGGTTGAAAGCCGGTGGCCCGCGACATTGATGATGTCATCCGTGCGGCTCATCACCGAAACATAGCCTTCCGCGTCAATCATTCCGGCATCGGCGGTGCTGTAATAGCCTTCGAAATGCGACAGATAGGCTTCCTTGAAACGCTCATCCGCGTGGTAGAGCGTGGGCAGCGCGGAAGGCGGCAAGGGTAGCTTTACCGCAAGACTGCCAATCTGCCCGCGCGGGACTGGCTGCCCTGCCTCATCCAGCACCACCACATCATAGCCAGGCGCGGGCTTGCCGCCGGAACCGGCGCGGGTCGGGAATAACCCAAGGCCACGGAAATTGCCGGTAATGGTCCAGCCCGTTTCCGTCTGCCACCAATGATCCACCACTGGCTTTTGCAGCAGGCGTTCCGACCAAATAATGGTATCAGGATCACACCGCTCACCGGCCAGATAAAGCGCTTCCAGCTTCGACAGATCATGTTTCTTGAGGAAAACGCCTTCCGGGTCTTCCTTCTTGATGGCGCGAATGGCGGTGGGTGCGGTGAACAACAGCTTCACCCCATGATCCGCGCAAACGCGCCAGAAAGTGCCTGGATCGGGCGTGCCGACAGGCTTGCCTTCAAACAATACCGTGGTGCAGCCGGCCAGCAGCGGCGCATAGACAATATAGGAATGCCCAACCACCCAGCCGACATCTGATGCTGCCCAGTAAACATCGCCGGGCTTCATGCCATAAACCAATTCCATGGAATGATGCAGCGCCACCGCATGGCCGCCATTGTCGCGCAAAATCCCCTTCGGCTGGCCCGTCGTGCCTGAAGTATACAGGATATAAAGCGGATCGGTTGCCGCGACAGAAACGCAAGCATGCGGCGCGGCAGCTTCTTCGACAGCGAGCAAATCCTCATCGCGGCCCGCTATCAGTTCACACGGCGCTTGCGGGCGCTGCAGGATCAGCACGGAAGATGGCTTATGCGGCGAAAGCGCAATCGCTTCATCGATCAGCGGTTTGTATTTCACCACGCGCCCGGGCTCCAACCCGCAAGACGCGCTGATGATGGCTTTTGGTTTGGCATCGGCAATGCGGGAAGCCAATTCGGCGGCGGCAAAACCGCCAAACACCACGGAATGCACAGCACCAAGCCGCGCGGTCGCCAGCATGGCAATCGCTGCCTCCGGCACCATGGGCATATAGATCACCACACGGTCGCCCTTGCTGATGCCGCGCGCGGCCATTGCGCCCGCCAGCTTCGCCACGCGGCTTTGCAATTCGGCATAGGTGATGCGCTGCACCTGCCCGGTCATGGGGCTGTCATAGATGATCGCATCCTGCTGCCCACGCCCAGCAGCGATATGGCGATCCACGGCATTGTGGCAGGTATTCAAAGCCGCATCGGGAAACCAGCGGCCATAAACCCCCATCGAGGCATCAAAAATGCGCTGCGGCGCGCGGTCCCAATCAATGCCGCGCGCGGCTTCCGCCCAATAGGCTTCCGGGCCGCGCTTCCAGCGCGCATGGGTCGCGTCATAAAGGCTGGCTGCTGGCATGGCTTACCCCCATCATCTTTCGTCGCAGCCTGTATCCGTTGCAGGATGCAAGCAAGACATTCCTTGCGCCTTGCGCAAAAGGAAAGGGCGGCCCCGGAACCCGGCGCCGCCCCCTTTTGATCATGTCTCAACCCTCAAGCCATGGAGGGTTCAGGCAAATTACTTGCCGTCTTCCGCGTAGATGTCGCGGTCCTTGGTTTCCGGCACGAAGAAGGTGCCAATCACCACCGTCATCAAGGCGATGACGATCGGGTACCAAAGCCCGTAATAGACATCCCCCGTTTGCGCGATCATGGCGAAGCTGGTCGCCGGCAGCAGGCC
>CAIMVB010000154.1 GCA_903844785.1 uncultured Rhodospirillales bacterium
GCGCTTGCGCTGCTTCAGCGCGTTGTCTCGCGTCACTCATTCCGCATCCCCATCGCCTGAGGACCATTCATCGAGCCGCGCGAGATGATCATAATCACGGCTTGGCGTATCGCGCGCCGGATGGGGCCGGCTTTCGAAGGGTGCCTGGCCCAGCAGCATCCGCTCCGCCAGCGCAGCGATCCGCGCGCGTGCCATATCAGCGTAGCGTGCACCACCTGGGGGCGCATCACTGAGGCTTTTTTCCTCCCCCGGTTTTTCACCGCCACTCAATTTCCAATAGACCAGCGCGGTGGCTTTCGAATCTGCATTGATCGTCGCGTAGCCACCGGCTTCCAGGATCATGGCCTCCAAGGCCAATTGCGGCGCGGCGCCTTCAATAACCTTGCTCTCAGCAGGTACCTGGCCGGTTTTGTAATCCAGAATGCGCCAACCGCCGCCGGCCAATTCATCCAGCCGATCCGCCTTGGCTGTAATTTCCACCTCACCATCCGCAAGCGGCAAAATGATGCTGCCATCATGTTCCGTCAGGCAGCGGATCAGCCCGGTTTGGGTGCGGAGCTTTTCTTCCTCGGCAATCACAAAATCACCCATGCGCTGCATGCGTGGTTGCCAAAACGCCAGCACGCCCGGATGCACCGCTTCTTTTCGCAAAGCCTCTGCGCAGGCCCTATCCCATAAATCGCGCGCTGCCTCGGCGCCTGGCCAGCCGGTGCCAAGACCTGTCAGAAAATACCGCATGGCATGATGCACCTGCGTGCCATATTCCCGTGCGCCGATATCAGCATCCAGATCATCAAGCGGGCGCAGGCGCAGGATGCGCGCGGCATAGAAGGCGTAAGGATCGGCGATTAATTGCGTGGCGTCTGAAACGGTCAGGCGGCGCGGGCGCGCTGCAATTGGCGGGCTTGGCGCCGGCCGCCCCCAGGGCTTGGGGCCCTGTTCCGGCTGATCCAACGCCGCCGCCCAATGCGCGGCCGGGCCGGCTTCAAGCGCAATCCCGCCTTGGCCTTTCAGGAAGGTTTCCAGCCGCGTCAGCCAGCGCGTTGGCACGCTGGGCGCGCCGCCGCGTTTGCGCGCGGTGGAAAGGATCAATTCCGTTGCGCTGGCCGCCGCATGGAAAAAATCTGCTGCCACGCGGCCAATGCGCGCTTCCGGTGCTGGCAGGCCAAAGCGCACGCGCATTGGCCGGCTCATCCAAGGCCCGGGTTCGGTTGCTTGCGGCCAGATATTTTCTTCCAGCGCACCCAGGATCACGCGATCAAAACTTTGCAGCCGCGCTTCCAAAAGCCCCAGTATCGCAATGCGCGGATGCACTAGCGCATCACGCCGCGCGCGCAAGGATGGCGCAATGGGCCCTGCCAGCATGGCTTCAAAAGCGGCGGGCCATGAAGCTGGTTTGATGGGCGGCATTTCCGCCAAAGCTTCGGCCAGCGTGGCCAAATGCCGCGCCAGCGCCTCCCCCTCCTCACCAGCGTAAAGCCTGAGGCCGCCTGGCAGATCAGGCGTGCTGGCCAGCGCTTCCGCTGCCGCCAGATGCAGCGCCAGAAGATCAGCGGGCGGGCGCGATGGGCTTGGCGGCAATTGCGTGAAATCGCCAAGGGCTGCTTCCAGCGCATCAAGCAAAGCGGCAATCGCGGTGTCACCTTCCGGCAGCACAGCGCGCAAACCGGCAAGCCCGGCGGCGGGTCTTGGCCCACGCAGGCAGCGCTTTTCCAAAGCGCGCGTTGCCTCAAGCCAAGTGCCGCGTTCCAACCCCGCCGCGCAGAGTGGATGCTTCAGCACCGCGAGCAAAGCGGCGGGCGCGAAGCCATCGGCAATCATGCGCGCGACCAGGCGGAGAAACGCGGCTGCAGGTGTGTCGGCCAGCGGCGCGCCAGCGCTATCATCCGCGGTGATGCCATGCCGCGCGAGTTCGGCCGATACGCGCCGCGCCAAATCGCGATCTGGCGTGATAAGCGCTGCGCGCTTGCCGGGTGCCTCCACAGCCTCACGCAACAACAGCGCAATGGCGGCGGCTTCCTGCTGTGCATCAGCGGCTTCCTGGCGGCTCATGCCTGCCAGCGCGGCCTGCCAGCGTGGCGCGTCGCGTTCCGCCCAAATCTCCAACCCCTCGGCGGGGCGCAGACTGCGCGCGAACAAAATGGCGCGATCCGCTGGTGCTGATTGATGCTGCGCCGCACCCCAAGGGCGCAGCGCATTTGGCTGCACTCCAAGATCAGCCAGCAGCTTAACCTGCCCAGCAAAAGGGTGGCTCGGCGCGCGGCGAATGGCGTCAAACAGGCTTGGCGTCATGGGCTCAGCCATGCCCTGCAGCACCAAAGCGCCTTCAGGCAGGCTTGCGATACAGCGCAGCAGTGCAGTCGCGGCAGGAATGGTGCCGCCCGCGCCAATGCCGGCGGCAATCAGCTTTTCACGCGGCGGTGTCGCTTCCAATGCGCGGCGCTGTGCGATCAGTGCGCGCACACGCGCCAGGCCCAAATCCATCAGGCGCTGGTCTTGCAGCCACTGATTCCAATCGCGCACCACCGCCTGCAAAAGCCGTGTCGTGATCTGCCAATGTACCGCCAGGCCTTCAGGCACCAAGCCATCCAGGCGCCCAAGCCAGCTTGCCGCGAAATCCGCCGGGCTCGCGGTTTCAATCAGATCAAGATCAGCTTCTTCAAAGGCGATTTCATCAAAAAGGGTGGCAAGCTCGCCAGCCATTTGCCAAGCCTGTTCCGCGCCAAGCGGCCCGCCAAAGCGGCGCGGAATGCCAAGCACAATGCGCGACAGCACGGCTTGGCGTGTGAGGGGTGCAACGGCAGGTGGCAGATCAAGCAAGGCGGGCAGCGCCAATTCATCCGCTTCTTCCACCGAAAGCCCAGGCAGCGCACGCATGCGCGGCAGCAATAGCGCGCGGCCACCGGCAGCGGTCAGAAAGGCTTCGCGCAAGCCGCGCGCGGCGCGCCGCGTTGGCAATAGCAGCGTGTAAGATGCCAGCGCTGTTGGATCATCATGCGGGACTTGCGCGAGCAAACCCTCGGCCAGCGCGGGCAGGAAGCGCTGTTCGGGGCTTATGGAGAAAACGCGCAAGGCAGCGGCTTTAGAACAACGCGCGGATCACGCCGCTGCGCAAAACATCTTCGGCATGGTCCAGATCAGTGGGGGTGGAGAGATGAAACCACAAGCCATCATGCACCAGCCCGTAAAGCCGCCCGGCTTCAATGGCGCGATTATAAAGCCGGTTCAGGCTGAAGGCGCCGCTTGGCGCTTCGGCAAAAAGCGCGGGTGAGAGGATTTGCACGCCGCCGAAAAGATAGGGTGAAACCTCGCCTTCTTCGGGGCGGCGAATGGCGCCCATTGGGTCCAGCATGAAATCACCGCGCCCGACCTCGCCCGCGATTTGTGCTGTGCGGATCAGCAGCAATAGCCCATCCATACGCTCAGCGTCGAAGGCAGCGGCCAGGCGCGTCAAGGCGGGGTATGGGCCATCCAGCCAAAAGGCATCGCCATTCACCACGGCGAAGGGCGCATCACCCAAAGCGGGCAGGGCGCGTGTTACGCCGCCGCCGGTCTCCAGCAGGGTTTCTTCGCGTTGCAGCGTGATACGCGGTGCGCTGCGGGCGGCAACACAATCCGCCACCTGATCCGCCAGCCAATGCGCGTTCACCACGGTATTCGCGACACCGGCATCGGTCAGCCGATCCAGCGCGTGATCCAAAAGGCTACGTCCCGCCAAGGGCAAAAGCGGCTTCGGCATGGCGGCCGATAAAGGGCGCATGCGCGTGCCAAGGCCGGCAGCCAGCACCATGGCGTGGGAAAGCGTGATCATCGGGGCTCCATCACCGCATCGGGGTTGCGGCGCAATTGGCGGGGCAGGGCGTCATCCAACCATAACCGCAACGGCGCCGTGGCGGGGTGTTCCAGCGCTTGTTGCAAAAGCCGCCAGCAGCGCGGCCCATGGATCAGATAGCGCGGCTTATGATCGCGCTGCGCCAGCCGCACCCAAAGTGCGGCTACGCGCAAATGGCGTTGTGCCGCGCAGGCGGCCATGGCGGCGGTGAAATCATCACGCGCCACACCGGGCCGCGCAGCGAAGTAACGCGCCAGCGCCGCATCGCGGGCTTCCGCCGCCACATCGCGCCGCGCATCTTCAATCAACGAAACAAGATCATAGGCAGGGTGCCCAAGCCCAGCATCCTGGAAATCGAGCAAACCTGTGCGCCGCGCCCCCGCGCGCCGATCAAGGCGCATCAAATTGGCCGGGAAGTAATCGCGATGCACAAAGCCGCGCGTGCCGGCAAAGGGGCTGAGCATGGCGTGCAGCGCGGCAGCAAGCCCAGCGCGCAGATCGTCACTTGGCGCTGCGCCCATGGCAGCCGGCCACCACCAATCAAGAAAGGTCGCTGCCGTCGCCCGCGCCATGGCCGCAGCATCCCAGCCGGGCAAGCCGGGCGGTGGGGGTGCTTCATGCAGTGCGGCCAAGGCCTTGGCGGCTTCGGCGTAAAGTGCTGGCGCATCCGCCCCGCCATCCAACAGCGCGGCATGGGTGGCGTCGCCGAAATCTTCCAGCAGCACCAAGCCTTGATCCGGATCGGCGGCGATGATCTCCGGCGCGGAAAGCCCTATGCCCCGGATATGGCCGGCAATGGCGATGAAGGGGCGGGTATTTTCCGGCGGCGGCGCTTCCATCAGCAGCGCCGGGCGCGGCCCGCCCTGCAAGCGGGTATAGCGCCGCGCCGAAGCGTCAGACGGCAGGGGGGCTAGCCGCGCCGCACCAAAGCCCGCTTGGGCAAGGAAAGTGGCCGTCATGGCTTGAATGCACCAAGGCGCGCATCCCAACCGCTCAGCACCACATGGCGCGCTTCTTCCGCCGCACCTTGGGTCAGGCGGATGCGCAAAGCCTCGGGCGGGGTCAGCGGCCCCAGCCGTTCCGGCCATTCGACCAGCACAATCCCCTCCCGCGCCTCATCCCAGCCCAATTCGGCAAGGCCTGCGGGGCCGGACAGGCGATAAAGGTCGAAATGATGCGCGGGGCCGGCCGGCAAATCATAGCTTTGCACCAGGGTGAAGGTGGGGCTTGGCACTTCCAGGGCAGGGTCTCCGGCCGATGCACGCAGCAAGGCGCGGGTGAAGGCGCTTTTACCGGCGCCCAAATGGCCTTCCAGCAGCACCGCATCGCCGGGCCGCAGCAGTGGCGCAAGCCGCGCCGCCAAGGCCTCAGTCGCTGCCAGATCGGGCAGATCATAGGCAATTTCCACCGGCCCCTGACCCTCCCTTTTCGTCAAAGCTTTGAACCCTTCGAAACCTCGTTTATCACGCCCCCCTGGATTCGGGGGAGAGCCCATGCCGGCCGAGATTGAAACCGATGTCGCGATTATTGGCGCGGGGCCTGTTGGGCTTTTCGCGGTGTTTGAATGCGGCATGCTGCGCATGAAATCCGTGGTGATTGACGCGCTGGAAGCGATTGGCGGCCAATGCACGGCGCTTTATCCGGAAAAGCCGATTTTCGACATTCCCGCCCATCCGCAAATCGCCGGTGCTGATCTGATTGCGCAGTTGGAAGCCCAGGCCGCGCCCTTCGCGCCGCAATATCTGTTTGGCCGGCGCGTTGAAAACTTGCGCCAGGAAGCGGGCGCGCTGGTGCTTGGCACCTCAGCGGGCGATGTCATCCGCGCCAAGGCGGTGATCCTGGCGGCTGGTGCGGGCGCCTTTGGCCCCAATCGCCCGCCCTTGGCCGACCTTGCGGGGTATGAGGCTTCAGGCGCTGTGCGCTACATGGTGGCGAAGCGGGAAGAATTTCGCGGCAAGCGCGTGGTGATCGCGGGTGGCGGTGATTCGGCGGTGGATTGGGCGCTTTCACTTAAGGACATCGCGGCCAAGGTGGTGGTGGTGCATCGCCGCCCGAAATTCCGCGCTGCCCCTGAAACCGCCTCGCAATTGGAAGCCGCCGCCGCGCGCGGAGAGGTGGAAATGGCCATCCCCTATCAACTCCATGGCTTGAAGGGCGATGGCGCCAAGCTGGAAGCGGTGGAATTGGCGACATTGCAGGGCGAAATCCGCGATGTGCCGGCGGATCATTTGCTGGCCTTTTTCGGCCTTTCCATGGATTTAGGCCCAATCGCCGATTGGGGGCTGGGGCTGGAACGCAGCCATGTGAGTGTCACGCCTGCAACTTGCGAAACCAATATCCCAGGCGTCTATGCCATTGGCGATATCGCGACTTATCCGGGCAAGCTCAAGCTGATCCTGCAGGGATTTTCTGAGGCAGCCATGGCGGCGCATGCCATTCACCCGCGGGTTTTCCCTGATACCGCGCTGCATTTCGAATATTCCACCAGCAAAGGCGTGCCTGGCGCGGCGTGAGAACTAGCAGGCCGCCCTTGCGCCCAGCCTAACGCGATCCCCATTTGGAAGCATCATGCTGAAACTGATCCGGATTTTTGCGCTGCTAATACTGGCCGTGCTGGGCGGGCTTTGGGGGCTTGCCTGGTATGTGCGCGCGCCGGGGGAAGCGATGGGCGATGCCTTCCTGCGGCAATTGGCGCAGTTTGGCGGGGCGGATATGCCGGCACCTTCGGCGGGCGGCGTGCAATTGCCGCAAGGCATTGCGCTGGGCGGTCCCTTCAGCCTGCAGGATCATAACGGCCAACGCGTGACGGAAGGCGCCTTCGCCGGGCGGCTTGGCCTGATTTATTTCGGCTTCACCTATTGCCCGGATGTCTGCCCGACGGAACTTGGCCTCATGGCCTCGGCGCTGGATCTGCTGGGCCCCGATGCCTCGCGCGTACTGCCCGTGCTGATCACCATAGACCCGGCGCGTGATACGCCGGCGGCGCTGGCGGATTACGTTTCCCGCTTCCACCCGGCTTTGATCGGTTTAACCGGTACTGAGGAGGAAATCGCCACCGCCGCCCGGGCTTTTCGCGTTTATTACCGGAAAATCCAGCCGCCGGGTGCCAGCGATTACCTGATGGACCATTCATCCTTCATCTATCTGGTGGGCCCGGATGGTAAGGTGCGCCAGCTTTTCCGCCCAAATACGCCGCCTGAGACCATTGCTGCGGCCATTCGCGGACAAATTCGGGCCCGCTGATCATCTTAATGACTTCAAAAATGTAATTATTGTGATATGAACATCACCACCAACATACCGAAAAAAATTCGGAGCCCAAAGGGAATGGTGGATGGAAAACGGTATTGCGGATCAAGATTTGGCGCCCGAACGCGGCACTGCCGGGGCGGCCCGCCACACGAGAAGGTTGTCAGATAAAATCCTGATCGCCTTTCATCACGCGTGTGATCAATTGGACTTTGAAGTTGCGAATGATCTATTGGTAATTCTTGAAAAAATGCTGAAACGCCCGGCCTTTGGTTCGGATACCAACCGGCGTAAAAGCATTGAAAGCCTGGTTGCCGCGCATGAAAGGCTTTGGATGCTGCGCCACCCGGAAGCGCGCGAAAGCTAGCACGTATCACGCCGGGCAAAGCTGCGCCGCATCGCGCAATATTGCCTCTGCTTCAGCGGTGAAGCGCCCATCGGCTTCATGCAGCACAAGGCCGGGCCAGACCCGCGCCGGCCCGCGCGCCCCCTTGCGGGCGCGCAGCAGGACACGCTTGGCAGGCACGCCCAGGCGGGGCCAGAGCGGCAGTAATTCCACCGCACCGAAACCGGCCCCCCGCAGTGCTGCCACTGCCGCGTCAAAGCGCGCCGAGGGTAGCACCAGCGTCAGGCTGCCCCGTGGGCTGATGGCGATTGCCAGAAATTCAACCCATGCAGCCAATCCAGGCCCCGCTTCATGGGTGGCGGCGCGGCGAATGGCGCCTGGCGGTGGCGTGCCGCCTGGCCAATAGGGTGGATTAGCGAAGCCATGCGCCACCGGGCCAAGCCGCCGCGCCAGCGCCAGATCTGCCACATCACCCTGTTCGATCTGGGCGCTGAGCCCGGCCCGTGCGGCATTGTCGCGCGCCAGCGCCGCCATGGCAGGTTCCCGCTCCACGGCGCTGATGCCAAGTCCCGGCACGCGGGCACCAAGGCAGAGAAAGGCGGCCCCGCTGCCCGAACCGGCTTCCAGCACGGCTTCCCCAGGCCGGGCGGGAACAAAAGCGGCCAGCAGCACCGCATCCAGCCCAGCGCGAAAGCCCTGGCGTGGCTGGCGCAGCGCCACGCGGCCATTCAGCAGGTGATCTTCCGTATAATCCTCGGGCGGGGTGGTCACGCTTCGGCGTCCTCACCGGCTTCGCGCAATACGCGCCGCGCTTCCGCCGCATCTTCCTCCCGCACGGCAAGTCGGCGCGGAAAGGCGCCGATACCGCCTTCAACGGCGCTGATATGTTGATCAAGCAGCACGCTTTCTATCCCGGCATCGCTGAGCAAGGCTTGCAGAAAGCCAAGCCGGATCGGGTCGGTGCTTTTGACCAGGATATGCATCCGAATGCTCCCTGCCTTGCTGGCTTCGCTTGCCGCTCCGGCATGTGGCGCCTATGGTGCGGCGGCTTGATCAAGGTGAGAAAAAGTGGACTTGGCGCCCCAGCAAATCTCTAGTGAGGATCGGGGCCGGGGGGAAGATGCCCTGGCCGCGCTGACGGCGCTTGTCCAGGATGATCTGGAAGCCTGCAACCGCCTGATCGTGGCGCGGATGCAAAGCCCGGTCGCGCTGATCCCGCAATTGGCGGCGCATCTGGTGGCCGCTGGCGGCAAGCGGCTCCGGCCCTTGCTGACTTTGGCTGCGGCGCGGCTGTGTGGCTATCGCGGGGAGAGGCATATCTCCCTCGCGGCCTGTGTGGAATTCATCCATACGGCCACCCTGCTGCATGATGATGTGGTGGATGAAAGTGCACTCAGGCGCGGCCAGGCCAGCGCCAATGCGCTGTTTGGCAATAAGGCATCTGTGCTGGTGGGCGATTTCCTGTTTGCCCGCGCCTTTCAGTTGATGGTCGCGGACGGGTCGCTTGAAGTGTTGCGCATCCTGTCCACCGCCGCGGCGACGATTGCCGAAGGCGAAGTGCTGCAATTGATGACGCAGAATGATACCGCCACCACGGAAGACCAATATCTGGCGGTGATTGAAGGCAAAACGGCCGCCCTTTTCGCCGCCGCCACCGAAGTGGGCGCGGTGATCGCTGATCGGCCAACAGCCGAACAAACCGCGCTGTGCGATTATGGCGGCGCGCTTGGCATTGCCTTCCAACTGGTGGATGACGCGCTGGATTACGCCGCCGATCAGGCCGCCCTTGGCAAGACTGTGGGTGATGATTTCCGCGAGGGCAAAATCACCCTGCCCGTATTGCTCGCCTTCGCGCGCGGTTCGGAAGAAGAACGCGGTTTCTGGCGGCGCGTGCTGGAAGAAGGCGATCAGCAGGACGCTGATCTTTCCACCGCCATGGCGCTGATGACGAAATACGACACGATTGGCGAGACAATTGCCCGCGCGCGGCGCTATGGCGAAAAAGCGATCCGGGCTTTGGATATTTTCGCTGACAGCACCGAACGCCGCGCCATGGTGGAAGTGGTGCGCTTTTGCATTGATCGGGCGCGGTGAGGCGATAAGCGCCCAAGGGCCTTTCGCCGTTTCTTGTCAGGCGAAAGGCCGGTACTGACCCAGCACCCTATGGCATAAGGTAATTGATGTTTTCCGCCGGCTTGAAGGCCGCATTGATCTTGCCCATCAGCGCGAAACCTTCCGGCCCCTCAAGCGTGACCGCGCGAATGCCTGAACCGGGGGAGAAATCCACCTCATTCAAATTGACCCAAACCACATTGGGGCTGAGGGCGGATTCAAAATAATAAATCCTGCGGCTGTGATCGAGCACGGTCCGCCAATAGGTTGGCGCGATATTCGGATGCTGCGGATCAGGCTCTCCCCAGGGCACTGACACGTTGCGCATGACGCTCAAGATACCGGCGACCTGCTGGCGTTCTTCCTGCGCTTGGGGGAGTTTTTCGAGGTAATAACTGGCCCTGACAAAACGATCCTGGGATTGATGCGACCCTGGCAGGGTTTTCGATCCATCCAGGCGCTTCCAGTAATTATTCAGCGTGAGTTGCTCGGCGAAGGTCGGACTATTCGTCATGACCTGATATTGCCGACCATGATGGATAACGGGCTTGCCATCCAGATATTCAATCACCGCGGAATCACCCGTGGGATCACTGAGTGACAAATGCACCGTGGGATGCGCTGCCCCGCCAGGACCAAAATTGGCGGGCACCAGATAGATGTCCTGCTTGGCGATGGCAGCTACGGCTTCCGCAACATTAGCGTAATTGGAAAGGACATATTGCAGCCAGGCGGCCCAGGAAACATGCGGCTTATCGGCATTGGGTTGCGGCCATTTTGTTTCCGCCAAATACAGCAGATTGGCGCCAAGGCCCCGTTCATTCATGCCATCGAAAACGCCGTCAATCGGCCCGCCAGGTGTGGTGGTGCCGCCAGCAACAACAGTGCCGTATTTGCTTTCCCAGGTAAGCCCGCCAGGGCTGCGAATGCCGACATTTCGTGTTCCGCGCGGGAAGATGAAGAAATGCGTATTGAAGGCATAAGGCCAATCCATGGTGCGGCCTGTCAGAACCGCATTATTTGGCCCAAGCCAGGTTGCGCGGGAACACGCTTCCGCAGCGGCGGCAGCAACAAGCAGTCCCAAGGCCAGGGCAGCGCCACTACGCAATAGAGCCTTGCGCATGTTTCCTCCTTTTTTCGGTCACGGCTGACCAAATGCTTATTGTTCATGGAGGATAGACGGTTTTCTGAACCACACGCAATGATGCCGTGACATGGCGAAAGCGGCCAAGCCCTTGGCCAAATGATCGCTCAAGGTGGCGTCGGATCGCTCCGAAAAAGCATAGAAAATTTAAGGGCGTCGCGGCACCAGTGCCAGCGCGACCATCGCAAGCAATAGGCTTGCGACCCACCAGGCCTGCCACAGCCCAAAGGAAAGCATCCCCGTCACCGCGGCTGAGGCGAGCATCCCAGCGCCCACTGCCGGCGCCGCGCTCCGTGACGCCGCAAACCCAAGTGCGAGCATCAGCACGGCACCGATCAGGGCGCCAATGCCGCCCAATTCCAGCCAAAGCTGTAAGGCGCCGTTATGCGGATGAAGCGGCATCACCTCGACATGTGCCAGCGCCAAAAATTCGCGCTGCGCGGGGGTGGTGATGTTCAGCCGATCAAGCGTGGCGGCATCCGGCCGTGCCCGCCCGCCCGGCAGCGCGCGGCTTGCTTCCATGCCCCAGCCCGCCAGCGGTTTTTCTGCAATGCGCGCCGCGGCGAAATCCCAGATGACCAGCCGGTGCACGGCGGAAAGCGGCAGGCTGGCCGAAGGGATTTTCGGAATGAAGCCCACCAGCAAGGGCATCACCAGAACCGCCACAGCCACCAGAACACCGACCAGCCTTGGCCCCAGGCGCGGCGCGGCCAGGCTGAATAGCGCGGCGCCAAGCCCGGCAATGGTCGCAAGCCGGGCCGTTTCGCCAGGCAGGGAGATCAGCACAGCGCCACCCGCCAGCAGTAGCGCCGCGCGCGCGAGCCAAGGCCAAGGCAGCGCAAAGCCCATCGGCAGCAGCAGCGCCATCAACGAAGCCGCCGGCTTCAGCCCGAACATCAGGGCTTCCGGCACTTCCTTCAGCCCCCGCACCGCCGCGCGCAGGGCATTGCCGCTTTGCCAATCGGCAAAGGCAGCGGCCAGGCCAAGCACCAGCCCGAAGCCGATCCAGGGCATCAGCCGCGCCCCTTGGGCCGCCGCCGCCGCGCCATGGGCGAGTAACATCATCGCGGCCATGGTGAGTGCCAGCATCGCACCCCGCCCGGGTTCTGGGGCCCAAAGAGACGTCACCGCCCCCCAAGCCATCAGCAATAACCCAAGCAGCAGGACAGGGCTCTGCGGCAGGCTTGGCCGCCACCCGGCGCCCCAGCCAAGCGCCAGCGTGATCGCCATCGGCACCAGCGCCAGCGGCGCCATGGCCTTGGATTGCAGCACCGCCACAAAGGGCGCGGCGAAAAGGGCGATGGCAAGCGGCAGGCCGGCGTTCGACATGGCTTGGCATTACGGCAGATCGCTTTGCGGGGAAACCGTGTCCTGCCAAGCAAGCTGAAGCGCGTCACTTTTTCTCACGCTATGTCACGCCACGCTCAAGGCGCCTTAGCTATATTGAGCGGCAGGAGGTACCGCCCATGCTGCCTGCCATTCCCGTTTTCGACCTGCGTGCCGAAGCCCAGCCATCCTTTGCCGCCTACCGGGCCGCGCCGGCGCGTGCGGAAGCGCTCTGGCGTGGGGCGCGGGCGCGCTACACCGCGCCGGGCTTGGCGCTCGCGGATGGGGCTTCGCGGTATTGGCTGGCGCGCAATGGCAATCCTCTGCTGCCGGAAATCTCGGCGATTGCCGAAGCCTTGCCGGGGCCTGGCGGGCATGCGCTCAATCTTTCCTATGAATGGGGCTGCACGGCAGGGCTTGGCGCCGCCGCGGCGCCCTTCATGCTGCGCGTGCTGGATTGGGATTTGAAGGGCCTTGGGGAGCAGCTTTGCGTCTTTCGGCAGGCAGGGCCGGCAGGGGAATGGCTCAATCTGGGCTGGCCGGGCTTTGCCGGGGCCATTACGGCCCTCGCCCCAGGGCGCTTTGCCATCGCCATTAATCAACCGCCCTTGCCGCAGGGCGCCCTGGCGCGGGTAGCGCGCGGCGCGGGTGCGGATTTCCTGGGGCTTGCGGTGGATTGGCTGGCCATTCGCCCCGAACGCTGGCGCCATCGCGGCCTGCCGCCCGCACATCTTCTGCGCCTGGTGTGCGATACCGCGCCGGATTACGCCGCAGCGCTTGCCATGCTGCGTGATACGCCGCTTGCCGCTGGTGCGATTTTTTCCCTGGCCGGCATCAAATCCGGGGAGGCTGCGGTGATTGAAAGGGCCGAGGCATCGCATGCCGTGATCCATGCCGCGCCCATCGCCGCCGCCGCCAATGGCTGGCAGGGCATCGCCAATCCCGGCGCGCCGCGCTGGCGCTACAGCGCCGAACGCCACGCCGCCATGGCGGTGCTTTTGGCTGGCCCCGTGCCGCGTGATTTCGGCTGGCTGAAGCCCCCCATCGCCAATGAAGGTTCACGGCTTGCCACCATGATGTCGCCGGCAACGGGCAGGCTGGAATTGCTGGGGATGGAAGGTGGCGTTGCGGTGACGCAGCCGCTTTATTTGAATTGATACAAAAAACCCCAGCGCTGCGTCAGCAACGCTGGGGCTCCTGCAACTACACGCAGCGCGATATCACACCGCCGCGATGCTCTCCCGCCGCAATTCCACCGAAAGCGCATCCAAGGAACGCTCAACACGGTCAAGCATTTCCGTCACCTCATCCTTGGTGATCACCAGCGGCGGGGAGAAGCCGATGCTGTCATTCATCATGGCGCGCAGGATCACGCCCTGTTCTTCGCCATGCTTTACCAAACGCGGCCCGATCTTGCGCGCGGGGTCGAAGTTCTTTTTGGCGGCTTTGTCTTCCACCAATTCAATCGCGCCCACCATGCCAACGCCGCGCACTTCACCCACCATCGGGTGATTGGCGAAGCGGCGCTGCAATTCGGCTTGCAGATGCGGGCCCACTGATTTCACATGGCCGATCAGGTCGATCTCATCATAAATCTTGAGCGTTTCAATCGCGACGGCGGCGGCCACCGGATGCCCGGAATAGGTGAAGCCATGGCCCCAAGTGCCGACAGCGGAAGAACCCTCCACAATGCCCTGGAACACACGTTCATTCACCATCACGGCTGAGATCGGCAGATAGGAAGATGAAAGTGCCTTGGCGCAAACCAGAATATCCGGCGTGATGCCAAAGGTCTGGCAGCCCCAGTAATTGCCAGTGCGCCCAAAGCCGCAAATCACCTCATCGGCCACGAAAAGCACGTCATGCTTTTTCAAAACGGCCTGGATTTTCTCGAAATAGGTGCGCGGCGGCACAATGACGCCGCCGGCACCCATGGTCGGTTCCGCCCAGAAAGCGGCCACCGTCTCTGGCCCTTCCTGGATGATGTAATCATCCAATTCCTGCGCCAAGCGCGTTGCGAAATCTTCTTCCGATTCGCCCGGCTTCGCATTGTGGTAGTGGTGCGGCGTGCCAACGTGATGGAAGCGCCCGCCCGCGATGGGTGCATCAAACAGCTTGTGATTAGCCGGCAAGCCGGTCAGTGAAGCGGCCGCCAGCGTAATGCCGTGATAGCCCTTCAAGCGCGCAATCAGCTTTTTCTTCTCAGGCCGGCCAAGCGCATTATTCATGTACCATATCATCTTGATCGCGCTGTCATTCGCCTCAGAACCCGAATTGGCGAAGAACACTTTGCTCATCGGCACCGGCGCGCGTTCGATCAGCATTTCCGCCAGATCAATCATCGGCTCATGCGATTTCGCCGTGAAGGAATGATAGAAGGGAAGCTTCCGCATCTGGTTGGCCGCGGCCTGCACCAGGCGTTCATTGTCAAAGCCGAGCGATGTGCACCATAGCCCCGCCATGGCTTCGATGTATTCCTTGCCCTGTTCGTCAAAAATACGCACGCCCTTGCCGCGGCTGATCACCAGCGGGCCATTCACCTGATGCGCCTTGGCATCGGTATAGGGGTGCAGCACATTGGCAATGTCGCGTACGGCATTGGAATTGCGGGGCGGGGTCATGTTTTGGCTTCCTTAAACCTGGTCAGAGCCCCGATTAAGGCATGCCTTGGCC
>CAIMVB010000155.1 GCA_903844785.1 uncultured Rhodospirillales bacterium
AGGGTGCAGGCCAGCACGGCGGGGCGCGCGGCGCCCTTGCGCTTCACCACCATGCGCGCGGAAGCGCACATCAGGCTATCGGGTGATTTGCCCAAAATGCCCCAGCAGGCTTCGGTGATTTCCGGCACATCGGCCTGCGCATTCATCTCAGGAAACAGCATCAGCGCCACGGGATCAGCGGCATCCACGGCAATGCCATGGGCCGCGAAAACTGCGGCGAATTCGGCACGAAGCGCGGCTTCCTGCCCTGCGCCGAAAGCAGCCCGCCCGGCGATATGCAGCCGAAAGCCATGGCTTGCCAGAAAACGCAGCCCTTCCAGCGTTCGGTCAAAACTGCCTGCGCCGCGTTCCGCATCATGGATGGGCGGGTCCGGATGATCCAGCGAAACACGAATAGTCAATTGCGCCCCATAGCGTTGGTGCAGCGCAAGCAACCCCTTGGCGTGATTCATCATGGGCTTCATCGCATTGGTCAGCACCAACGCTTTGAAGCCACGCTTGAGCGCATCTTCCAGCATCACCAGGAAATCGGGATTCATGAAGGGCTCACCACCTGTGAACCCCACTTCCTGCAAAGGTAGGCGCGAAGTCTCAGCTTCATTCAGGAATGCAGCCACTTCCGCCGCGCTGATATAGGAAAGCGCATCATTGCGCGGGCTGCTTTCAATATAGCAATTGGCGCAGGTGATATTGCAGAGCGTGCCTGTATTGATCCACAGAGTTTCGAGTGCGCCAAGCGCCACATGCGCGCGCGCTTCACCTTTTGCCGTGATGCGCGGGTCGCGAAATTTCTGCGGATCAATCGGCTTCACGCTCACGGAGTGATGATTCACGGCAACTCCCCCTGCATGGCTAGAATGCCATCGCGCCCTGGCCTGTTTGGCCGAGGGCTGCATTCCAAAAAGGGAATCATAT
The DNA here is from genome assembly GCA_903844785.1 of uncultured Rhodospirillales bacterium. Lineage (GTDB taxonomy): Bacteria > Pseudomonadota > Alphaproteobacteria > Acetobacterales > Acetobacteraceae > Neoroseomonas. The sequence goes on from CAIMVB010000155.1 coordinate 916, forward strand.
CATGGCAACAACGCTCGCAACAGCACGCGAATCTCTGCGCGATCCGCTGGGTACGCTCCATCGTGAAGTGAATCGCGTTTTCGATGAAGTGTTTCGCGGCTTTCCATCCTTCCGATCCGGCATGGCGGAGCAAGGCTTCGCGCCATCACTTGATGTGCGAGAAAATGAGGCGGAAATCCTGGTGAGCGCCGAATTGCCCGGCATGACGGAAAAGGATGTGGAACTGGCGCTGGATGATGATCTGCTGACGCTTTCCGGCGAAAAGAAATCCGAAAAGACCGAAGAAAAGGAAGGCATGCATCTTTCGGAGCGCTGCTACGGAGGGTTTCATCGTTCCTTCCGCCTGCCCTACGCGCCTGACCCGACAAAAGTGGTGGCGCGTTTTGACAATGGCGTATTGTTGGTGACGCTGCCGCGCCCGCCCGGTACCAAGCCCAGCATCAAGCGCATTGCCATTATGGGGGGTAATGGGCGGGGAAAGCCCAATTAGGGGCAAGGCATGATGGCCTTGGCCGGGGTATCCCGGTCAGGGCCTTCGCCGCCTTCAGCCCGTGGCTGCAATGGCTTTCCCACCCGCCAGACGAAGAATACGGCTTGGCCGTTCCACGCCGGTCAGGCGGTGTAGAATCAAGATCACGCTGCGCCCTGCGGTGGCTTCATCCAGCGTTTCCATAAAGGCGCGTTCCGTCGCGGCATCCAACCCGGCGGCGGGTTCATCCAAAATCAGCACGGGCGCGGGTGATAGTAGCGCCCGCGCCAGCGCAATCCGTCGCGCCTGACCACCGGAAAACCGCGACCCGGCTTCGCCGCAGGGTGTTTGCAGGCCTTCCGGCAGGGCGCGCACCACATCACCAATGCGGGCCCGGTCCAGCGCGCGCCATAGCGCTGCGTCATCCGCATCGGGTGCGGCCAAGCGCAGATTGGCGGCGATGCTGTCATCAAACAGCCGCGCATCCTGCGTGAGCCAGGCAATACGATCACGCACCACCGCAGCTGGCAGGGTGGCAATATCCACCCCGCCGAGCAAAATACTGCCCTGCTGGGGGGCGGCGAATTTCAGCAATAATGCGGCAAGGGTGGATTTGCCGGTGCCGGATGGCCCGAGCAAGGCAATGCGCGCGCCTTCCGGCACATCAAGATCAAGCCCATCGAAGACGCGGGGCCGATCGGGCGCCCAGGAAAACACCACATCGCGCAGGGATAGCGCATGGCCCGAAGGTGCGGCCTTGGCTTGCACGGGATCGGGCACCGGTTCGGCCGCATCCGCCGCTTCAAACAGGCGCCGCGCACCTGCCGCCGCTGCTGCCACCGCGGCGCCGGCGCGCGGCATCAGCCCCAAGGCTTCGGCGGCCGCAATGGCGAGGAATACCGCCAGCACCCCTGCCGCCAATCCGGGCTGGCCGGCAAGCATGGTCCAGCCAAGTGCGGCCAGCAGCGCGATTTGCGTGAGCAAGGCGCCCGCCGCGCCACCCCAAGCGGCCCGCCGCGCCAAGGCGCGTTGCGCCGTGGATAGCGCCCGGTCTTCTTCCGCCACGCGCGCCAGCGCGCGCGATTCTCCATTGGCCGCCAGCGTGTCTTCAAGCCCGGTCAGCGGGTCAATCGTCGCTGCACGCAGGCCGCCCTGGGCGCGAGAGGTCGCCTCTGCGGCCCGTGCCGCGCCAGGGGCGAGCAGCAGTGGCAGCAGCAAGGCCGCGGTCAGCGGCAGCGCAACCCATACGGCAAGCCAGGGCTCTGCCGCGCCCAGAATCAGCGCAATCGCCGCCACCACAGCGATGGAGGCCGCTGGCGGCACCAGGGCGCGTAGATAAAGCCCATCAAGTGCTTCAACATCCGCGACCAGACGCCCGAGCAAATCCCCCGCGCGGCGCAGCCCAAGCCCGGTTGGTAGCCTTTGCGCCAGCCGCCCGAAAAACCACACACGCATATCCGCCAAAGCGCGGAAGGTCGCTTCATGCGTCGCGAGCCGTTCCAGATAGCGCATGACGGGGCGCAGCAGGATCAAGGGGCGCAGCCAAAGCAGCGCAACCACGCCCGCCGCCGCCAGCGCCGCGCTTTCCACCCCGCCAACGGATGCCGCCACCAGCTTACCGGCAAAGGCCAGCAGCGCCACGCCGGCCAGTGCGGACAGCACGGTCACGATAATTCCCGCTACCAGCCAGCCGGAACGCCCGAGCCAAAGCCTGAGTACGCGGAAAAGATCAGCGGTCATGGCCTAATCATTCCCCGCCATGCGGTTGCCCTGTGTGCGCCCATCGGCGATTTCCAGCCTTTGGCCGAAATAGGATCGTGCGGCCTTGGCATGGGTGGCGATAATGGCGGTGCGGCCCACGCAAAGCCGGCGGAGCGCATCCAGCACCGAAGCCTCAGTGCCCGGATCAAGATGCGCGGTGGGTTCATCCAAAAGGACCAGCGGCGTATCGCGCAGGAAAGCGCGGGCCAAAGCCACGCGCTGGGCCTGACCGCCGGAAAGCCCGAAGCCGCCTTCGCCAATCAGCGTATCCAGCCCGCGCGGCAGATCGCGCACAAAATCCATCACCTGCGCGGCTTCTGCGGCGGCCAGCACTGCTGCATCATCCGCATCAGGCCGCGCAAGGCGAATATTCTCGCGCAACGTCGCGCGGAACAGATGCGCGCGCTGCCCGACATAGGATGACAGGCGGCGCAATTCGGAAGGCTTTAGCAGCATGGCGTCACGGCCATTGATCGCCACGCGGCCGTCATCGGGCCGGGCGAAGCCCATCAGGATACGCAGCGCAGATGTTTTGCCCGCACCCGATGCGCCGGTCAGCAACAGGGTTTCGCCAGCCAAGACGCGGAAGGAAAGCCCATCCAAAGCGGGCGGGCGTGTTGGGTCATAGGAAAGCCGCACATCCTGAAAGGTGATGGTCACCTTGGGCGGGATTTCTTCCAGCAGCAGGCCGGTTTCTTCTGGCTGCGCGAGCAAAGGCGCCAGATCAGCGGCGGCCCCACGCGCGCCAAGCTGTTCATGATAAGCGGCGGCAAAGGCGCGCAGCGGCAGGAAGAAAACCGGCACCAGCAACACCACGAAAAACGCCGTGACCGGCGCTGGATGAGCGCCTGTCAGCACCGCGCCGTGGCGAATGGCAAGGCAGGCCAGTGCTGCGGCCGCGATCAATTCCATGGCGCCCGAGGAAATGAATGCCACGCGCAATACGCGCATGGTGCGCTGGCGCAATTCTTCCGCCGCTGCGCTCAACCTTCGGGTTTCGGCGTGCTGCTGATTGAACAGCACCAAAACAGGCAGGCCGCGCATCCTATCCAGAAAGCGGCCGGAAAGCCGCTGTAGTGCGGCGAATTGGTGCCGGCTGGCCTGGGCCGCGCCTATGCCGGAGACTGCCTGCGCGACGGGCACCAGCAGGCCGGCCACCAGCAGGATAAGGCCGCTCAGCGGATCAAACAGCGCGGCGATGCCGGCAATCAGCAAGGGCGCCAGAACGGCGATGATCGCGGCCGGCATCCAGCGTGCGAAATAGCCTTCCATGGCTTCCACACGTTCCACCACCAGCGCGCTTTTCTCGCCGATTGGGCGTTGATCGCCCGGGCCTTGGGCAAGCAGGCGGGCAAAGATGCGCGCGCGCAGGCTGGCCTTGGCTTCTTCCCCGGCAGCGGTCTGGGCGCGTTCCTGCGCAATGCCAAGCGCTGCCATTATAAGCGCCAGCGCGCCGGCGCCGATAAGATCTGCCCATTGCGCTTCCGCCTCGCCCAACAGCGCGGCGAGTAAACGTGCGATCAGCAGCGCCTGCGCCACGGCGGCAAGCGCCAGCGCAAGACCAAGCAGGACCGGCCCGTAGAGCCTGCCCTTTAGTGCCTTTGCCTCCCGCGCCAGAAGCGCGGCAGCGGCAGCCCCCTCCCGTTTATGCTCCGAAGCCATGACAGTTAGACTAGACCGATTTGATTGACAGATACAGCTAAGCTTTTGCATCCATGGGCAAGCTTGGCTGGTTTGGGTCGATATGGGGTTAAGTCACGGATTTTCATGGTGAAAATCAGAAAAAAATCACGCTGGGCCGAATTTCGGCACGGCTACCGGCGTGGTGGAGGGGGCCGGCAGACCATGCGAATTGGGCGAACCGGGCCGGTTACGGAGCCACCAGGACCAATCTTCCGGCAGCAGCGCGAAAGGGTCCTGATGGGCCAATTCCCGTGCCGCCCATAAGGGCCAATGCGGATTGGCCAAGGCAGGCCGGCCCAGAAAAACCAGATCAACCAATTCCTGACGGATGACGCTATCGGCAATGGCGGGGATGCCGAGGTTCCAACTGACGCCGACAGGAATGCCCACTTCCTGACGAATACGATTGGCGCGCCCCACCATGAAGCCTGGTTCCGTATAGGGCAGGTTCTGGGTTTCATCCGTATTCATGCCAAGGCTGAGATCGGCAAAATCCAAACCGTGGCGTTTCATGGCGGCAACCGCGATAATCGCATCTTCAAACTGCGTGCCGGCTTCATTGAAATCATCGCAGCCAAGCCGCATCGTCAGTGGCAGGCGTTCCGGCCAAACCGCACGCACCGCATCAATCGCTTCCAGGTGAAAACGCATGCGGTTTTCCAGGCTGCCGCCATAGGCATCGCTGCGTTGATTGGCGAGGGGGGACAGGAAACTCGCGCCCAGATAGCCATGGGCGAAATGCAATTCCAGCCATTCAAACCCGGCCGCCAAGGCGCGGCGCGCGGCATCGGCATAGCTTTGATGCAGCGCCTTGATTTCCGCGATGCTGAGTTCGTGCACCGGGTAGATATAGCGCCCACCATAGGCAATGGCCGATGGTGCGCGCACCTGCCAGCCATCCGGATGATCGGCGGGCAATTGCTGCTTGCCATGCCATGGTTTTTTCTCACTGCCCTTGCGCCCAGTATGGCCAAGCTGCGCTGCCGCCACCGCGCCCATATCCTTGATCATCGCAGTGATGCGCGTGAGGCCTTCGATCTGGTCATCAGCATAAATGCCCGCACAGCTTGTGCCGGTGCGCCCATCTGGCGTGATGGCCAATTGCTCAGGGAAAACCAGACCAAAACCGCCAGCGGCACGAGAGCCGAGCAGCATCAGATGGAAGTCGCTCATCATCCCGTTTTTCGCCCGGTACATGGTCATGGGCGACATCACGAGCCGATTGCGCAGCGTGACATCCTTGAGCGTGAAGGATGAAAACAGATCAGGCATGAGGTCGTTTCCTTAAAGACATTGCAGAATAACGACCAAGCCTTGCAGCGGCGAAAGCTGTGCTTTCAGCGCCAGGGTTCCACAAGAATCTTCGCATGGGTTTCGGGGCTCGCGAGGTCCTGGAAGGCTTGCCCGACCTCGGCCAGGCCAATTCGCCCGGTAATCAGGGGCCGCACATCCAGCCGCCCGGCGCCGATATGGCCAAGGGTGGCCGCAAATTCCTGCGCGTTATAGGCGAGGACAAATTGAAGGGATAATTGCTTGACGATACCGAAATAGGGTTCAATCTCGTCCGGCTGCATGCAAACGCCAACTACCACAATGCGCGCGCCAGTGGGTGCTCCTTCCATCATTGCCGTCATCACGCCAGGGATTCCGACACATTCAAACAAGACGGCAGGGCGGCGTTTGGCGCCAAGGCCGAACAAGGCCGCGTAGCGGCTGGCATCAAAGCCATCCGGCGTGATGGCAGCTTCCAGCGCGCGGTAAGGTGATTCAACGGCAGGATCGATGACGATATCTGCGCCCATTTTCTTGGCGAGCGCACGGCGGCCCGCAGAGAAATCCGCGGCAATGATCGGCGCATGGCCATGCAGCTTGAGCGCGGCAATGGTGGCAAGCCCGATCGGGCCGCAACCAATCACCAGCGGCACTTCGGCATTATTCACGCCGAAATGTTCCACCGCATGAAGGCCAACCGCCATGGGTTCCGTCAGTGCCGCGTGATCCGCCTGCATGGTTTCAGGAATGGGCAGCAGCATGCGTTCGGCAAGCGGCATGTATTCCGCAAAACCGCCCGCCATGTCAGGGTTATATCCAAGGCCGATTACCGTATTGCCGGCGAGGGTGAGCGGCATGGAAGTGACCAATTGGCCAGGTTTGAATTTGCCTTCGGTGCCTGGGCCATTCGCCACAACTTCCCCCACGAATTCATGGCCAAAGACCACATCGCGTTCGGTATCCATGGTCCAGCGCCCGCCAGTGCGGCTCGCGAGGGAGACGAAATCCTTGGTGAAGCGCGCCGCGTGCAAATCCGTGCCGCAAATGCCGCAGGATGTGGTGCGCACCAGCACCTGGCCTGGCTGCAATTCGGGCTTCGGCACTTCGCCCAATACAAAGCTTCCCTGGCGGAAAATCGCAGCGCGCATGGTGTTTCCTTCCCTTATTGCTGGCGGGGTGGGTCCCGCCTTTGCTTCAGGATGGCGCAAGCGCGCCCGGAAAAGCAACGCCTATTCGGCGGCGCTGGCCGGGCGCCAATCGCCAATGGTGGATTTCGCCAAGCCTAAATGATCACGCAATGTGGTGCCCGCATATTCCTTGCGGAACAGGCCGCGGCGCTGCAATTCCGGCACCACATGCGTCACGAAATCGCGGTAGCCATCGGGCACATAGGTCGCGGCCACCACTATGCCTTCGCAAGCAGGCTTGGTGAACCATTCTTCCAACTTAACGTCAATTTCCTTCGGCCCGCCGACCTTATTCATATTG
>CAIMVB010000156.1 GCA_903844785.1 uncultured Rhodospirillales bacterium
CGTAACCTCAGAAGGGCAGCTTCATACCGGGCGGCAGGTTGATGCCGGCGGTCGCCTTTTGCATCTCAGCCGCCATAGTGGATTCCACCTTTTGCTTAGCATCCGCATGGGCGGCGACCAGCAAATCTTCCAGCACTTCGCGTTCATCCGCATTCATCAGCGAAGGATCAATCGTCACGCGGCGCAAATCACCCTTGCCGGTCAGGCGCACCACCACCATACCGCCGCCGGATTGGCCTTCCACTTCGGTCGCTTCCAGCTTGGCCTGCATTTCCTGCATGCGCGATTGCATTTGCTGCGCCTGCTTCAACATATTGCCCAGGTTCTTCATGGTGTCTTTCGCCTAAAAATCATCGGGAAGGGATTCGTCATCGCCGTAAGCGGGTTCGGCATCGGGTGGCGCGAAATCACGCGCATCATCATCGGCCATGGCCGCGCCGCGCGATAAGCCATAAGCATCGGCGGCGCCATCATGCACCGCTTCAATCGTGGCACCCGGAAAGGCGGTTAAAATCGCCTGCACCAGGGGGTGTGCGCGGGCGGAAGCAAGCCGGTCAGCCTCAGCTTCCTTACCTTGTGCCGCGAGCGTCGGCGCACCCGCTTCCTGGCTGATAATCACGGTCCAGCGCTGGCCGGTGGCTTCGGTCAATAGCGCGGTCAATTGCGCGGCCAAATCGCGTGGCGCATCCGGTTCCGGGTTGATTTCAAGCCGCCCTGGCGCAATGCGGATTGGGCGCACGCCATGGCGTAACTGCGCATGCAATAGCGGCTTCACACCGGAAGCCAGCGCCACAATTTCCTGCCAAGTACTGGGCTGCGCCAGCGCCGTAACCGGTGCGCTTGGCGCTGCTTCGGCGCGGATCGGCGCACCGCCAGCCACTGCGCGCAAGCCGCCGCCACCACCACCAGGCGCTGGGCGAGGCGCGGAGCCTATTTCCCCCGCTTCCGTCAGGCGTTTCACCAAATCACCCGGCGTTGGCATATCCGCCACATGGGCAATACGGATCAGCACCATTTCCGCGGCAGCGCGGCGATCAGCGCCTTCAAGCTGCAATTCGCCAATGCCCTTCAGCAGCATTTGCCAAGTGCGGCCCAGGACAGGAACTGAAAGCCGCTGTGCCAAAGCCGCGCCGCGCACGCGTTCGGCTTCGGGCAGGGAACCATCCTGCCGTAAGGCAGGGGCTGCGCGAAAGCGCGTCAGCAAATGGCAAAGCTCGGCCAAATCCTGCAAAATCACCAAGGGATCGGCGCCCAATTCATGCGCGCGATCCATGATGCCAAGCGCCGCGGCAATATCCCCGCCCATCAGCGCTTCCATCAAATCAATGATCATGGCGCGATCAGCCAGGCCCAGCATATCGCGCACCGCTTCGGCGCGCACGTCCGCAGCACCTGATTGGCCAATCGCCTGATCCAGCAATGAAAGCCCATCACGCACGGAACCATCGGCGGCGCGCGCAATCATCGCCAGCGCATCGGCTTCAGCCGTCACTGCTTCCTTGTCGCAAATCCGCGCGAAATGCTGTGCCAGGCTATCTTGCGGCACGCGGCGCAGCGCAAAGGTTTGGCAACGGCTGCGGATGGTGATGGGCACCTTGCGCAATTCTGTCGTCGCCAGAATGAAGGTAACGCCAGATGGCGGTTCTTCCAGCGTCTTCAGAAAAGCGTTGAAAGCGGCACCGGAAAGCATATGGCATTCATCCAGGATGAAGACCTTCTGGCGCCCTTGGCTTGCGCGGAAGCGCAAGGCTTCGCGCAATTCCCGCACATCATCCACGCTGTTGTTGGATGCGGCGTCCAGTTCCACCACATCCGGGTGGCGGTCTGCCAGAATCGCTTTGCATTCCGGGCAAACGCCGCAAGGGTCCGCCGTGGGGCCGCCCTTGCCATCCACGCCAATGCAATTCAGCGCGCGGGCAATAATGCGTGCCGTGGTGGTTTTGCCGACACCGCGCACCCCGGTCAGCAGAAAGGCGTGATGCACGCGCCCCTGGGCGAATGCATGGCGCAGGGTGCGCACCAGCACGTCCTGCCCAATCAGATCATCGAAATTGGTTGGCCGATATTTGCGCGCCAATACGCGATAGCCGGGCTGATCGGCGTGCTTTGCCGCAGGTGCGGGCGCCGGCGTGGGTGGTGGCGGCGCCGGGTCCCCAAATAGGCCCGGCCCTTCCGGCGCCGGCGGTTCAGGCAAGCCTTCTTCTTCCGGCGGTGCGGCGCCAGGCGAAGCAATCGGGGAGCCGAACATATCGGAAGCCATGGCGCGGCGTGGTCTCTCAGAACTAAGGTGGAAGGCCGACAAGCGACCCGGGCAAGAACCCGTTACGGCTGCTTCCTTCCGGACCTGACCGGGTTGGCGAGGAGCCCGTCCGCCGCCGACCTTCCGACAGCACCATATCATGTCCCGCCCCCCCAATGCCAATGGGGGGGGGGCTTGTTGCCGCGCGGCGGGCCGCGTGGCAGGGTCTTTCCCATGCTTTCGATCCCCGCCAGCCGACCCAATGCCTATACGGGCAGCCCGCTAGACCGGGCGTCCCATCGCCGCGATGACGCCGCCTTCATTGAAGCGGCGCTCGCTGATCCCAATACGGTTTTCGCCCCTGTCTGGCGCGCCCGCAGCCTGATGAAGGGCGTGGCCGAAGGTAAGCCGGAAGCCGTGCTGCTGACCGGCGATGCCGCTTCGGCGCTCCGTATGGCGGGCGGGCCCTGGGCTTGGCTGGGTGAATGGGAAGGCAGGCAGGTTTTCACGGTGGATTGCTCCACAGCGGATGACCCGATTCCCCTGCTGCCGCCCGAAATGGGCGCTTTCACGGATCTCCGCCAGGTGGCCGGGCTGCTACCGCCGGGCGAGGCGAGTGTGCTGGCCCATGCGCGCGGCCTGATGCATTGGCGCACCAAGCACCGGTTTTGTGGGGTTTGCGGCGCGGCATGCGAACCGCGCAGCGCCGGACATGTCATGGTTTGCACCGCCTGCAATGCGCAGCATTTCCCGCGCACGGACCCTGCCGTGATTATGCTGGTGGTGCGTGGCGATCGCTGCCTGCTGGGCCATTCGCAGCGCTTTCCGAATACCACCATGTATTCAACCTTGGCGGGTTTTGTGGAACCGGGTGAAAGCCTGGAAGAAGCCGTGCGGCGCGAAGTGGAAGAAGAAGCGGGCATCAAGGTTGGCCATGTGCGCTATCATTCATCCCAGCCCTGGCCTTTCCCTTCTTCCATCATGCTGGGCTTCCATGCCGAAGGCTTGAGCGAGGATATCACCATTGACCCGGAAGAATTGCGCGATGCGCGCTGGTTCAGCCGGGATGATTTGCGCAATCATCAGCAGCTTGGCTTTTCCCTGCCGCGCGTTGATTCCATCGCGCGCCGGTTGATTGAGGATTGGTTGGCATCATGAAGCGTGCCGCGACATTACTGGTGGTGCTGGCGGTGATGGGCTGCGCGACCCAATCACAGGAATCTATCTTCCCGCCCGATACCAGTGCCGATGCGGCGGCCTGCCGGGAAGAAGCCATGCGCGACCCCAAGCTTTCCGCCATGCGTCGAAGTGTTTATGTCGGCTTTCAGGCGCAGGAAGAACGCTTGAGCAATGAAATTATCGCGACCCAGCGCGGCACCTATTTCGATTGCATGGCGCAGCGCGGCCATGTCAGGCGCGGCGGGGTGGAACGGGTCAGGCGCTGATTTTCAGTTTTCCCGCAATTGCGGATTATCAAAATCCGGCCGGCGGGCGCGGGCCAGAGCGGCACGCAAGGCATCCGCCAATTCGGCCTTTTCCGGCGCGGTCAAATGCCGGCCAATTTCCAAAACGCGGCCCCGGCTTTTGATCAGTAATTGCCCGCCGCGCGGCGCGGCCTCATCCCATTCCACCTTGGCCCAATAGGCATCAAGCTCTCGCCGCACCACGCGCCCGCGATGATCCACATGGCGGATGGAAAGCCCGGCATCGGTCAGCAGCACCAGTTCGCTCAGCCGGCGCGATGCGCGCGCATGCCACAGTAGTAAGGCCAGCGCCGCGCCCACTTCCAGGCCAATGAAGGGCAGCACCGGCCAGGCGCCAAGCGCGAAAAATACACCGGCCGGAATCAGCGCCGCGATAATCAGCAGCCCCGCCAGCACGCGAAAGCCCCGCGCGGAGAAGCTCTGCGGCGGGGTCGAAATCGCTTCGAAAAGAATGCCTTCATGGGGGGGTGCCATCGCGCCCCAGTCTAGGTCAGAATAGCGCCTGAACGCCATGCCCCAAGCCAAGCCCGATCACGGTTCTGCCCGCGCCCCGCGCCGCGCCCGCCTGATGTCGAAAGACCAGGCCGAGGCTTTTGTGCGCGCCCTGGCCCAGGCTAACCCAGCGCCGGAGACCGAGCTTTTCTACACGGATCATTTCAGCCTGCTGGTGGCAGTGGTGCTTTCGGCGCAAACCACGGATGCGGCGGTGAATAAATGCACGCCCGCGCTATTCGAAGCCGCCCCCACCCCCGCCGCCATGGCGGCCCTTGGTGCGGAAGGCATTGGCCCCTTCATTCGCCGCATCGGGCTATGGCAGGCCAAGGCGCGCAATGTGGCGGCTTTGGCCGCGCAATTGGTGGAACGCCATGGCGGGCAGGTGCCGGATGATCGCGCCGCGTTGGAAGCCCTGCCCGGCGTTGGGCGGAAAACCGCCAATGTCGTGCTGAATGTGGCCTTTGGGCAGAATACCATGGCCGTGGATACGCATATTTTTCGCCTGGGGAACCGCACCGGCCTGGCGCCAGGCAAGACCACGCGGGCGGTAGAAGAAGGGCTGATGAAGCGCTGCCCGCCGGAATTGCTGCGCGATGCGCATCACTGGCTGATCCTGCATGGGCGCTACATCTGCAAGGCGCGGGCGCCGGAATGCTGGCGCTGCCCGGCACGGGCCATGTGCAACTACCGGGATAAAGTCCTCTCACCCCCTGTTTGAATTCGATAGCGCGCTATCTATTTGCATCCTAGGCATTCCGAGATTAGCCTTCCCGCCATGCCTGATGGGTCAGACCTTTCCCAATCCCGTTGGCGGCTTGGCGTCGCCATTGCGCAAATCGCGCGGCGTTGGCGCGTGCGGCTGGATCAACGCATCCTGCCCTTTGGCCTGACGGAATCTCGCTGGCTGGTGCTGCTCAGCCTGGCGCGGCGGGGTGATGGCGTGACGCAAAAGGATTTGGCCGGGCGGTTGGCGGTGGAAGGCCCCACCATGGTCCGCACGCTGGATTGGCTGGAAGCGCAGGGCTTTGTCGAACGCCGCGCGGCACCCGGTGATCGCCGCGCCAAGACCATCCACTTGACCGAAGCCGCGCGCCCCGTGCTGCAACGGATTGAAGCTGAAGCGGCGGCGGTACGCGCCGAAATCCTGGAAGGCATCCCAGAGGAAGATTTGGCCATGTGCCTGGCCGTTCTGGACCGCGTGGCCCAAGGCCTGGCGCGCACCGAAGGGGGCGGCTGATGGATATCGGCCCATCCAAGACATCCCCTGTTGTTGCCCGCCCCAATAGCGCCTTGAAGCGGCTGAGGCTGGCGGCGGCTATCACGGCGGGCCTCGCGCTGCTGGCCGGGGCGGGGCAGTGGGTTTATCGGCATTTCACCCATGTGATTGTGGATGATGCGCGCATCGCCGCCGATATGATCGCGCTCGCCAGCCGCGTACCGGGTTGGGTGATGGAATTGCCGGTGATTGCCGGCGATGAACCGCGCCAGGGCGCGCTGCTGATCCGCATTGATAGCCGCGATTCGGCGCTGACCTTGCAGGAATTGGATGCGCGGCTTGCAGCGATTACCGCGCGCCGGGCAGAACTTGATGCGCGCATCACCATGGTGGATCGCCTGACCAGCAGCCAGGAGGATGCGACCCGCGCCAAGCTGGAAGCCGCCCGTGCCGCGCTTCCGGCAGCGGAGGCGGATCGGGTTTTTGCCGCCAGCGAATATGAACGCGCGAATATGCTGATTGGCACCGGCAGCGCCACGCGCCAGCGCCATGATCAAACCCGCGCTTTGCTGGAATCCGCAACGCAACGTGTGCTCGCCGTCGCCGCCGATATCCGCACCGCCGAAGCGCAACTGGCCAATGCGGGTGCGGCGCGGGAGGAGATGGGCGTGCTCCGCCATCAGCGCGCTGCCTTGGAACCACAGGAACGTGAAATCTCCGCGCAGCGCCAACGTATTGCGATTGATATTGAAGATCGCACCATCCGCATGCCCTTTGATGGCGTGGTGGACAGGGTTTTTGTGGACCCCGGCGAATATGTCACGCCTGGCCAGCGCGTGATGCTGGTGCATGACCCGCGCCGTGTGCGCGTGGAAGCCAATGTGAAGGAAACCGAGATTCGCTATTTCCGCCCTGGGCGCGAAGTGCGTGTGACGGTGGATGCTTTTCCGGGCCGTGTTTTCACTGGGCGTGTCGAACGCGTGGGCGCTGCTGCGACGAGTGAATTTGCCCTGCTGCCCAGCCCGAACCCTTCCGGCAATTTCACCAAAATCACGCAGCGTCTGCCGGTGCGCATTGCGCTGGAAGATTTGCCCACAGGCGGCGCCTTGCGCCCGGGCATGATGGTGGTGGTGGAAACCCCCGCCCGTGAGTGAGGCCACCGCCGCCGCGCCCCTTTCGCCCCGCGCTTCCTGGGCGGGGCCGGAAATGGCGGTACTGGCGGCGCGGTTTGGCGATTCCTATCGCTGGATGGTGACGATCCCGGCGATGATCGGCACGATTGCGACGATTCTGTCATCCACCATTTCCAACGTAGCTTTGCCCGAAATCATGGGCGCCTACGGCATGGGGCAGGACCATGCGCAGTTGGTTTCCACCGCGTTTCTGGCTTCCGTCACTGGCACCATGTTGCTGAATGGCTGGCTGGTGGATCGTTTTGGTTTTCGGCTGACCTATTCGGCGGCGATGCTGATTTTTGTGTTTGGGTCCTTGCTGTCGGGCTTTGCGCCGGAAGAAGGCATGCTGATTTTGGGCCGGGTGCTGCAAGGTGGCGCAGCCGGCATGGTGCAGCCCCTGGGCATGCAGATTATTTTCATGGTCTATCCGCCGGAAAAGCGCGGTTCTGCCATGGGGCTTTATGCGGTGGGTGTGGTGCTGGCACCGGCACTTGGCCCCGCCTTTGGTGGCTTGCTGGTGGATGGCTTTGGCTGGCGATCGGTTTTCTTCCTGGCCATTCCCTTTGCGCTGATTGGCTTGGCGCTGGGCCTGATTTTAATGCCAGGACCGGCACGAGACAGCGGCAAGCGACGCTTTGATGCACTGGGTTTTGTACTGTTGATCACAGCACTTTTCGCGCTGCTGACGGGGCTTTCCAGCGGGCAGCGCGAAGGCTGGCAATCCGATGCGGTGGTGACAGAGCTTTCCATCGCTGCTGCTGCTGCCATTGCCTTTGTCTGGTGGGAATTGCGCAGCCCGGCGGCCATGCTCAACCCGCGGCTTTTCACCGTGCGTGGCTTTGCCTGTTCGGCGCTGGTCGCGCTGGTATATGGCGCGACTCTGTTTGGTTCGGTTTATCTGCTGCCCTTGTTCGTGCAGACGGTGCAGGGCTATTCCGCCACACGCGCGGGGCTGGTGCTGATGCCGGCGGGGCTTGCGCTGTTGCTGGTATTCCCAATCGCCGGGCGCATTGCGGATAAAACCCAGCCCTGGTTGCCGATTGGCATTGGGTTGGTGCTGTTTGCCTATTCCACCTGGCTGATGGTGGATGTTGGCACGGATACGCCGTTTTGGACTTTGGCGATTTGGATTCTGATTGGCCGGATTGGCTTTGGCATTGCCATGCCCAGCATGAATGCCGGCGCGCTGAGATCCCTGCCGCCGCAATGGGTTGGGCAGGGTTCCGGTGCCATTAATTTCGCGCGGCAATTTGGCGGGGCGATGGGGGTGAATTTGCTGTCCATCTATCTGGAACGCCACACACAGCTTTACGCCCAGGCGCTGATAGCAACACAGGAAGGCCGCGGCAATACCGCCGATTGGCTGCGCGATGCCGAACGGCTGCTGGCGCAGGAAGGCTTCGCCGATGGCATCGGCCAGGCTTTGGCGCAGGATTATCTGAGCCGCGTGGTGCTGACCCAGGCGAGCATGCTCGCCTTTCGCGACACCTTTACCGTGCTGGTGCTGATTTGCATCCTCGCGCTTGGCGTGGTGGCGGTGATGCGGGGCGCGAAGCGGCCGGGCTGATCTTGCCGCTTGGGCGTGGCCGTTCCATCTTGCGGCCAATCTCCTGAAAGGAAGGTCCCATGGAAGCGCCCGTACTTATTGAAATTACTGATGACATCGCCCTGGTCACGTTGAACCGGCCCGAATCGCGCAATCCGCTGGATCCGGAAACCCAGGATGCCTTGATTGCCACTTTCATGAAGCTGGATGCGGAAGCCAAGGCGCGGGTCGCGATCCTGACCGGTGCGGGCAGTGCGTTTTGCGCCGGCGGCAATGTGCGCCGCATGGGCGAAGCTGCGAGTGGTTCAACGGAGCGCACCCCTGCCCAGGCACGCGGCTATTACCGCCACGGCATTCAGCGCCTGCCGCGCATGTTCGAACAATTGGAAATCCCCGTCATTGCCGCCGTGAATGGCCCGGCCATGGGCGCGGGTTGTGACCTGACCTGCATGTGTGATTTGCGCATTGCCGGCCAATCCGCGCGCTTCGCGGAAAGTTTTGTGAAGCTTGGCATCATTCCCGGTGATGGCGGCGCTTGGCTGCTGCCGCGCGTGGTGGGCTTTGCCAAGGCGGCGGAAATGTCGCTGACGGGTGATGCGCTATCAGCTGATCAGGCGCTGGCTTATGGGCTGGTGTCTCAAGTAGTGCCGGATGCGGAATTGCTGGATGCGGCACGCGCATTGGCGCGGCGCATCGCGGCCAATCCGCCGCAAGCTGTGAGGATGGCGCGGCGCCTGCTGCGTGAAGCCTGGAATAACCGGCTTGATTCCGTGCTTGAAATGTCTTCCGCCATGCAGGCCGTGGCGCATACCACGGATGACCATAAGGAAGCGCTGGCGGCGATGCGTGAAAAGCGCAAGCCGACCTATAAGGGCGCCTGATCCTTGTTCGCACCGGGGCTGCTTTCCGGGCGGCGCGCGCTGATCACCGGTGGCGGCACCGGCTTGGGGCGCGCGATTGCGCGGCGCTATCTGCAACTGGGCGCGCGCATCGCGATTTGCGGGCGTCGCTTGGCGGTTTTGGAAGAAACTGCCGCAGCGCTACGCGCGGAAATTCCCGGTGCGGATATTGCTGTTTATGCCTGCGATATTCGTGATGCCGCCGCCGTGGAAGCCATGCTCGACACCGTCTTTGCCGAAGGCGTGCCGGATATTCTGGTGAATAATGCGGCGGCGAATTTTCTGGCGCAGACGCATCGGCTTTCGGCGCGCGCCCTGGATGCGGTGCTGGCCACCACGCTGCATGGCGCGGCTTATTGCACCATGGGTGTTGGGCGGCGCTGGATTGAGGCCGGGCAACCCGGCGTGGTGCTGTCTATCCTGACACTCTCTGCGTTACAGGGCGCCGCCTTCACCGTGCCATCCGCCATGGCCAAGGCCGGGGTTTTGGCCATGACACAAAGCCTGGCGGTGGAATGGGGCCGGCATGGCATCCGGCTTGTTGCCATCGCGCCCGGCACCTTCCCAACCGAAGCGGCGGTGGCGCGGCTGCGTCCCGGTGGTTTGGATCACGGTGATGTGCCGATGAACCGCGCTGGCAAGCATGAGGAGCTGACGGACCTCGCTGCTTACCTTGTTTCCGAAAATGCCGGCTACATCACCGGCGAATGCGTGGTGATTGATGGCGGGCGGCGATATCTTGGTGGGGCGCGCGCTGGCGTGCGTGAAATGCTCGGCTGGGATGATGCCGCCTGGGAAAAACAGCGCGAAAAGACACCAAAGAAATGACTGAAGCCTTCAGCGAAATTCTCTACAGCGTGGCGGACCGCGTGGCGACCATCACGCTCAACCGGCCAGAACGCATGAATGCCTGGTCCACGGTGATGGAAGCCGAAACCCGCGCTGCCTTCGCGCTAGCGGTGGCGGATGATGATGTGCGCGCCATTGTACTGACCGCCACCGGCAAAGGGTTTTGTGTTGGCGCGGATGTTTCCGCCATCGCCACGCGTGGCGCGGAACGCCCGACCTATGCGGGCGTCACGCCCCCGCCGGGCGAAGAGCCTCCGAGTGAGGATTTCGCACGGCGCTATTCCTATATGCTCAATATCGGCAAGCCGGTGATTGCGGGCATCAATGGCGCGGTGGCAGGGGTTGGTTTTTGCCTGACGCTATTTTGCGACCTGCGCTTCATGGCAGCGGGGACGAAGCTTTCCACCGCTTTTGCGCGTCGAGGCCTGGTGGCGGAACATGGCAGCGCCTGGATGTTGCCGCGCCTGATTGGGCCGATGAATGCCGCTGATCTTTTGCTTTCAGGCCGCAGCATCACCGCGGAAGAAGCCGCTGGCATGGGGCTGGTGCGGGTGCTGCCGGCGGATGGTTTTGGCGCAGCGGTGCAGGCTTACGCGGCTGATCTCGCGAATAACTGCTCGCCACGTTCCATGCGCGTGATCAAGCGGCAAGTGACGCTGGCGCCGTTCCAATCCCTGTCAGAGGCGGTGGAACTGGCCGAGGTGGAACAGGATGCCACGCGCGGCACGGAAGACCGGCGCGAAGGCGTCGCCGCCTTTCTGGAAAAGCGCAAACCGAATTTTACGGGGCGCTAATCAGCAACCTGTTGGTCTTTTCCATCGCGGCCACCAGCGTCTGAAATTCCCGCGCGAAAACCTCCCGTGCCATGCCATTCTGCGCCAAATTATCGCCAATCTCGCCAATGCTGCGCTTGCCATCAATGCGCGACAGGATCGCGCCCGCAAGCCGAGGCAGCGGCACCGGCACGGTCAAGCCATCAAAGGTAACGCGTAACACACCATCACGCGGAATGCCGGCGGCAAGCTTCGCGCCATCCAATTCACGTAGGCAGGGAATGGCGGTGGGATCATCCCAGGGGGCAGAGATCACCGGCGCATCGGCGCGCACGCAATAGGCGATATGCACGCCCATATTCCCGGTGATCGCTTCGGCAAGGGCGGCGCGCTGCATCATATCCATCGCTTCGATCCGTGGGCGCAGCTTGGGATCGGAAAGATAGGAAAGCGGGTCGTAGCGCAATGGTTCCACCAGACACACAATGCGCAAGCCAGCGGCGGCAATCAGCGCATTGAAGGCCGGCACGGTGAAAGCGACATCGCGCGGATTGAGCAGCAAATCATAAAGCCCGGCATCGCCGCCCTTTTCATGATCCGTGATCCAGGGGTTACGCCTGAGCCAGGCGGTTTCCGGCATTTGCCGCCATAGCCGCTTGGCCACTTCCACCCGCGCCGCCGGGGCTTCATCGGGCGGCGCCAGCAAGCGGAGCGCATCCTGCGTCATGTAAACGCCGGTGCGGCCATGCGGGGCATAGACCATCAACCCCAAACCGCCCCCCGGCGCCAGGACTGAGGCTAACGCGCGCAGCCCCTCCAGCGGATCGGGCAGATGATGCAAAACGCCGCAGCAATCAATGTAGTCGAAGGGCCCAAGCCCGCTGCCCGGCAGATCGAGCAACGAACCCTCCTGGAACACCACATTGCCAAGCTTGCGCGTCGCCACGCGGGCTTCCGCCACGCGCCGCGCCGCCGCCGAACGATCCAGCCAGGTGACATCGCCGGCCCGCCCGGCAGAGGCCATTTGCTGGGCCAGCATCACGGTTGCATCGCCGCTGCCCCCGCCAGCCACCAGGGCGCGCAAGGGTTGGGAAGCGGGGCGGCGGGCGCCGAAAATCCAATGATCCACTTCCCGCAAATGGCTCGGGCTGCCGATGATCAGGCGTTTGGCCTCATCCCGAGGCTCCCGCTGGGGATAGGGGTAGGCATCATATTGCGCGGCAAGCGCGGCATCGGCGGCGTCTTTCATGGGCCTTGTTTACCAGCGGAAGGGCCATTCGGCACCTGGGGTGGCCTTGGCGGTTGCCGGGCCTTGGCGGGACCCGTATCTAGGGCCCCATGCTTTACTTGATTCGTCTTTCGGCGTTTTGCCTTGCCCTGATCGCCCTGCCCGCGCTGGCGCAGCAGCGCCCGGCTACCCCTGCGCAGCAATCGGCTCAGGCGGGGCCGCGCCAGCTTGGCAATTTCCGGGACTGGACGGCGGCGACCTATCAGGAAAACGGCCAAAAGATTTGCTACGCCTTCACCCGCGCCAGCAAAACGGAGCCCAACCGCCAGGGCGTGGTGCTGACCGTGACGCATCGGCCCGCCGGACGCGATGCGGTGGCGCTTGCGGCGGGCTATGCCTATCCGCGCAATGCGGAAGTGACCATGGCGATCGGCCAGACCAATTTGCCCTTCTATACCGGCGGCAATTCCGCCTTTGCGCGCGATGGCGCCGCGGTGGTGGCGGCGATGCGTGGTGGCAGCCGCGCCGTGATGCGCGGGCCCGGGGCGGGCGGGCGCGGCACTGCCAATGACCAAATCAGCCTGGCGGGGTTTTCCGCAGCTTATGACGCGATTGCGCGTGAATGCCCGGTACGGCGATGAACGCCAGCCTGGATTTGAACGAGGCTGAACGCGCGCGCATTTTGGCGAAAGCGGCAGCCTTTGCCCCGCCGCCTGCCACCTTGCCTGATGGGCGGCGGGAATTGGTTGGGTTGTCGCGTGAGGAACTGACTGCCGAAATGCTGGCCATGGGCGAAAAGCCCTTTCGCGCCAAGCAGCTTTGGCATTGGATTTATCACCAGGGTGAAGCTGATTTCTCCCGCATGAATACCATCGCCAAGCCCATGCAGGCGAAGCTTGCGGAACGCTTTGTGGTGGGCCGCCCGGAAGTTGCCACGCAGCAAGACAGCGCGGATAGCACGCGCAAATGGCTGTTTCGTTTTCGCGACAAGCAGCAGGTAGAAACGGTTTATATCCCCTCAGCCGATGAAGATCGCGGCGCGGTCTGCATTTCAACGCAAGTGGGCTGCACGCTTTCCTGCCGCTTCTGCCATACCGGCACGCAAGCGCTGGTGCGGAATCTGGGTGCGGCGGAAATCGTTGGTCAATTCATGGCGGCGCGCGATTCCTATGGCGAATGGCCAAGCCCCAAGGATGGCACGCCGCGGCATCTTTCCAACATTGTCGTCATGGGCATGGGAGAGCCGCTTTATAACTATGAGAATGTCGCCAAGGCGCTGAAGATTGTGATGGACCATGAAGGCATTGGGCTTTCACGCCGGCGCATCACGCTTTCCACTTCCGGCGTTGTGCCCATGATGGATCGTTGCGGGGCGGAGCTTGGCGTGGGGCTTGCGGTATCGCTCCATGCTGTGACGGATGAATTGCGCGATGAGATTGTGCCGCTCAATCGCAAATACCCGATTGCGGAAGTGCTGGCCGCCTGCCGGCGCTATCCTGGTGCTTCCAATGCACGGCGCATCACCTTTGAATATGTCATGCTGCGCGGCGTGAATGATAGTGAGGCTGAGGCGCGCGAATTGGTGCGCTTGATCAGCGGCATGCCGGCGAAGGTGAATTTGATTCCCTTCAATCCCTGGCCAGGCAGCCCGTATAAAACCAGCACATCGGAAGCAA
>CAIMVB010000157.1 GCA_903844785.1 uncultured Rhodospirillales bacterium
AGGAAAACGCGCAGCACGCCACGGATCGGCAGCGGCAGATGCTGGCAGAAGCGCGCGCCGCGGAACGCGTGGTGGAAAAGCTCCGCGAAAACCGTGCGGCGGAGGCGGCGCGTGAAGAAGCGCGCCGCCAACAGAACCTGATGGATGAAGCGGCGCGTAAGCCGAAGTAAGCCCCGGTTCAACGCCCCTTGAAGACTGGCTTGCGTTTTTCTGCAAAGGCACGCTGCGCTTCGCGCGTATCTTCCGTACGCGAAAGGGCTGCGGTTTGCGTCTGTTCGTAGCGATAGCCTTCCGATAGCGGCAGATATTCCGTGAGTGTGAAGCCGCGCTTGGCTGCTTCCACGGCAAGCGGCACCTTGGACGCAATCTCCGCCGCAATCCCCTGCGCCGTTGCCAGCAATTGATCCTGCGACACGCAGGCGGAAGCGACATTCATGCGATAAAGATCAGGCCCGGAAAAACGCCGCGCGGTGTAGAGCATCAACCGCGCATTGGATTGACCGAAATGGCGCAGCACATGGCGCACACCGCCAGCAAGGCCAACCTCCACCTCCGTCATGGACATGAAGCTCTCTTCTGCCACCACGATAATATCGCACACCAAAGCCAACACGCAGCCCGCGCCAATCGCCGCACCATTCACGGCGGCAATCACCGGCTTGCCGCATTCCATCACACAATCAAAGCCAGCGCGTACCAGCCGGTTATGGCGCGGGAAGGCGCCGGTCCGCGTGACATCGGGCCGGTCCTTCAAATCCGCGCCGGCAGAGAAATTCCGCCCCTCACCTGTCAGCACAATCGCGCGCACTTCCGGCATTTCGTGGAAGGCATCGAAGATGCGCGTGATCTCATCCCGGAATGCGCTGTTTTGTGCATTCACGGGCGGGCGCGCGATCATCACGGTTGCGACGTGATCAGTAATGCTTACCTTGAAGGCTTGCAGATCAGAAAACGGGTTCATGGCTACTCCAGTTTGATATTGCCAGCGCGCACCACTTGGCCCCAACGCGCACTGCCTTCACGAATGGACTGGGTGAATTCCTCAGGCGTGCCGCCCACCAAAGTGCCGCCCTGTGCGGCGAAGGCCTGGCGTGTTTCGGGATCATGCAGCGCCGCCACCATGGCGTTCCGCAACAAGGTAATGCGATCTGCAGGCGTGCCGGCGGGGGCCACCAAGCCATAGCTGGTATCGCAAATCATATCGGGCAGGCCGGCTTCCACCAGGGTTGGTAGATCGGGCAAAATATCCAGCCGCTTTGGCGCGCTAATGCCAAGCGGGCGCAGCGTGCCGCCGCGGACTTGCGACAAAATAGCCGGCACATCCGCCATCAGGATTTCGATGCGCCCCGCCACCGCATCGGTCACCGCCGGCGCCGCACCACGATAGGGCACATGCACCACATCAATGCCACTCAGTTGCTTCAGCAATTCCATGGACATATGCAGCGAAGAACCAATGCCCGCTGACCCATAGGAAAGCTTGCCCGGTTCCGCCTTGGCTCGCGCGATGAATTCGCGCAGGTCTCTCACTGGCAGGTTCGGGTTCACGGTCAGGATTTGCGGCACGGAAATCACCATGCCGATTGGCGCGATATCGCGCAGCGCATCAAAGGGCATTTGCTGCGTCAGATGCGGCTGCACGGTCAGCACACCAGAACTGGCAAGGCCAATCGTCAGCCCATCAGGCCGGGACCGCGCCACAGCTTCAATGCCAACCAAGCCCCCGCCGCCCGAGCGGTTCTCCACCACTACTGGCTTGCCGAGGCGCTCACCCATGACTTTTGAGATCAAGCGCCCGATGATATCCGCCGGGCCACCCGGTGGAAAAGGCACGATCAACCTGATGGGTTGATCCGGAAATGCCTGCGCCAAGGCGGGCAAAGGCAGGGCCGCCAGAAGGCCAAGCGCGGTTCTGCGGGTAAACTTCATCACCTTCCCTCCGATTTTTCTTTTATATCCGGCAATACGTGCAAGCCACCTGAACCTGGCGCTTCAAGCGGCGCGGCCACCCCCTCGGGCAGTGGAATTTCATGCGCGTTGAGCGTCATGGATACCATGGTGTAATAGCCAATCAGCGCGGTCAGTTCGACCACGCCCGCCACGCCAAATTGCCTGACCGCGTCATCATAAATATCGTGCGGCACTTGCCCGTTTTGCTGCAAGGCGCAGGCAAAGCGATAGACCAAGGCCTCCTTGGCATCATCGAAATCGGGTACGGCTCCTTCGCGAATAGCGGCAATAATCGCTGCATCAAGCCCGGCATCGGCAGCGGCGCGCGCATGCACCCACCATTCAACCTGGCTGGTCCAACGCCGCCCCGTTACCAGAATGGCCAATTCGGAAAGGCGCTTTGGCAGGGATGTACGAAAACGCAAAATCTCACCCAAAGCAGACCAACGTTCCGCAAGTTCAGGATTATGAATGGCCGCACGCAAAGGCCCAATCAGCGTGCCGCGTGGCCCGCTGATAATCGCATCATGCACACGCCGCTGGGCTGGGGTCATTTCCTCCGGCCCGGGCAGCGGAATGCGCGGCATGGTCAATCATCCACCACAGGCGTCGCCAGGAAGGAAGGCCGCGCCATCGCCGCAGCATGCCATGCGGTCAGCGCCGGTGCGCCGTTACGCCATTGCAAGGCATCAAAGCGGAAATCGAGGTAACAAAGCGCGCAGGCAATCGCGATATGACCAATGCCGAAATCATCGCGCGCCAGCGCCGGGGCCTCGGCTTCAAGCGCCTTGATTGTGGCCGCGTGCTTCAATTCACAGCCTTCGATCATGCCGGGATTGGGCGCGGCGCGCGAAGATTCATTCCGCCACATCAGCAGCATATCCAGATAGCCATTGCCCAGCGCATGGCGGCGCAGCGCCTGGAAGCGCGCCGCACCCGCGGCAGGGAAAAGCTTCGGCTGGGGCGCGATACTGTCCAGATATTCGCAGATCACCACTGAATCATAAAGAATCGTACCATCCGCCAGCAGCAGGGTTGGTATCTTGCCAATCGGGTTGTCAGTCAGCAGGCCCTTATGCACCTGGTTTGTGGCAACGCGGGTGCGAATGGTCTCAAGCCGATCCGCCAAGCCCAATTCATGCGCTGCGATCATCACCTTGCGCACAAAGGGTGAGCGGGGCGACCAATGCAGTCGCATCTTGCTGGTATCGGCCATATGGCGGCTCCGGTTCGTTTCCTCAGGGGGCAAGCTTCCGCGCTTGCCGCCTGCCTGTCCAGCCCTGTCAGCTGATGGAAAGCCCTGTGGCTGCGACAATGCGCCGGGCCACGTCGCGGTCCTTGGCGATCACGGCCTGATAGGCGGCGGGGGAGGATATCACCGGGTCAGCCCCGGTCGCTTCCAGCCGTGCCTGAATAGCAGGGTCCTTCAGCGCGTGATGAATGGCGGCGACAAAGCGATTCTGCGCGGCTTCCGGCGTGCCGGCGGGGGCAAAACAGCCGGTCCAGGACACCAGATCATAGCCCGGAAAGGTTTCCGCAATCACCGGAATTTGGCGGAGACTCGCCTGGCGTTCAGCGGCGGTGCTGGCCAGCAACGTGGTGCCACGTTCCACCGCGGGCCGCAGACTGGAATAGGAGATGATGCCCGCATCCAACCTGCCCCCCGCCAATTCGCGCGCCACATCAGCGCCGCCGCGATAGGGGATGTGTTCCAGCTTTATGCCGGCCATCAATTGCAGCAATTCGCCCATGAAATGGCCGATATGCGCCACACCTGGCGTGCCATACGTAATCTCGCCGGGCCGGCGTTTTGCTTCCGCCACAAACCCCGCCAGATCGCGCGCCGGAAAACCCGCGCGCACGCCAAGCATGTAAGGCTGGGTTGTGACCTGCACGACGGGAATGAAGGCCGTGGTGTAATCAATCGGCAGGCTACGGCTCACCAGCGGCAGAGTGGCGAAGGTGGCACCTTCAAACAAGAATGTGTGCCCATCAGCCGGGCTTTGGGCCACCGCCATGGCACCGATTGAACCCGATGCGCCGGTGCGGTTTTCAATAATGAAGGATTGGCCGAGATGTTCGGCCACTTTCGGCTGGATGATGCGCGCAATGGTATCCGCCACACCGCCCGCGCTATAGGGCACAATCATGCGCACGGGCCGATCCGGATAGCTGCCCTGCGCCCAGGCCTGCTGCGCCACAAAGGGTGCGGCAAGACCAAAGCCTGCAAGTCCGCGCCGCGTGATTCGCACCATGTCACCCTCCCCTGGCTTGACCGCGCATCTTCGGCGCGGCGTGATAGGGGCAGACGGTGCGGCGCGACTGGCGCCTTAGTCAAAAATCAGGGGAAGCAGCATGGCCGCGACATTATTCGACAAGATTTGGGACCCGCATGTGATTGCCGATCTCGGTTCCGGCTGGTCCTTGCTGCATTGCGACCGCGTGCTGCTGCATGATCTCTCGGGCGGGCGGGCACTGCGTGAAGTGGGCGAAGCGGGTTATGCCATTCCGCATCCTGAACTGGCCTTCGCCACGCCGGATCATGCGGTGGCGACAACACCTGGCCGTACGGCGGAAAGCTTCCCAAAGGGCGGAGAGTTGATCGCGGGCCTGCGCAAGCGCGCGGCGGAAACCGGTGTCAGGCTTTTTGATCTCGGTCAGGATGGCAATGGCATTGTGCATGTGATGGGGCCGGAGCTTGGCATTGTGCTGCCTGGCACCACGCTGGTTTGTGGTGATAGCCATACCTGCACCAATGGCGGGCTCGGCGCGCTGGCCTTTGGCATTGGCGCATCAGAATTGCGCCATGTGCTGGCCACGCAAACCCTGCCGCAGAAGAAGCCGAAGCGCATGCGCATTCGCTTTGAAGGCACAGCCCCGGCAGGCGTCACGCCTAAGGACATGATCCTGCATGCCATTGGCCGTTTCGGCACCGGTGCCGGCACGGGTTATGCCGTGGAATATGCCGGTTCCGCGGTGCGCGCGCTTTCGGTGGAAGGGCGCCTGACGCTTTGCAATCTTTCCATTGAAATGGGTGCGAAGATGGGCATGGTTGCACCCGATGAGGTGACTTACGCATGCCTCGCGGGCCGGCGCTTCGCGCCCAAGGGCGCGGCATGGGATGCGGCGCTGGCGCATTGGCGCAGCCTGCCAAGCGACGCGGATGCAGTGTTTGACGAAGACCTTTTGATCGACATGGCGGATATCGCCCCGCAAATCACCTGGGGCACCAGCCCGGAACAGGTGCTGCCTGTCACAGGCCATGTGCCAGACCCTGCCTTGGCCGCTGACCCGATCCGTCGCGCCGCTTATGAAGCGGCACTCAGCTATATGGATCTGAAGCCCGGCCAGCCGATTGCGGGCACCAAAATTGATTGGGTGTTCATCGGTTCCTGCACCAATTCCCGCATTGAGGATTTGCGCGCTGCCGCCGCCGTGCTGAGGGGGCGCAAGGTGGCGCCGCATGTGACGGCCTGGGTGGTGCCGGGGTCTGAACGCGTGAAGCGCGAAGCGGAAGCGGAAGGGCTGGATGCCGCCTTCACCGCTGCCGGCTTTGAATGGCGCGAACCCGGCTGCGCCTTATGCGTCGCGGCGAATGGCGAAGCGGTGCCGCCTGGCGCGCGCTGCGTTTCCACATCGAACCGCAATTTCGTCGGGCGTCAGGGGCCGGGGGCGCGGACGCATTTGGCTTCTCCGGCCATGGCGGCGGCGGCGGCGCTTGCGGGCGCCATTGCCGATGTGCGGCAATTCGCGGCGTAAAAGGGGGCAGGTATCATGGAAAAATTCACCAAACTCTCCGGCCCCGCAGCGCCTTTGATGCGCGCCAATGTGGATACGGATTTGATCATCCGCATCCAACGCTTGGTAGGCACCGGGCGCACCGGTCTTGGCCCCTATGCGTTCGAAAATCTGCGCTTTTTGCCGGATGGTTCGGAAAATCCAGATTTTGTGCTGAACAAGGCGCCTTATCGGGAAGCGCCCATTCTACTGGCGGGGACTAATTTCGGCTGCGGATCATCGCGCGAAGGCGCGGTTTGGGCGCTGATGGGGGCCGGCATTCGCTGCGTGATTGCGCCAAGCTTCGGCGATATCTTCCACAATAACTGCTTCCAGAACGGCTTGCTGCCGATTGCCTTGCCCGAGGATGTGGTGAAGCAAATCGCCGCCGAAACTGAAGCAAGCCAGGGCGCGCGCCATACCGCGATTGATCTGGTGCGCCAGGTGGTGATCACGCCGGAAGGCGCTGAAATCCCCTTCAGCATTGATGCACGCAAGCGTGACGCGATGCTGGAAGGGCTGGATGATATTGCGCTGACGCTGCGCCTGAAGGACCAGATCGAAGCCTGGCAGAAGGCAGATCACGCCAAGCGCGGCTGGGTCTGGGATAGTGTGAAATTTTAGAAATAAGGGCGGGTTTGCAGCCCGCCCAGAATTTCAGCCCTGCGGCACAAGGCGCTGAGCGGTTTCCCGTAATTCCTTCGCTTTTTGCACCGCATGGTCAATGTCACTTGCTGTGCGGTCCAAGGCGTCACGATACGTCAGCATCCCTGTCTGCACATCGCCCATCTTGGTCTTCAATTCACCCATGGCAGCGCGGAAATCGGCAGTGGCGCGGGCTTGGGCGCGCAGCGCCTCATCCAGCTTATGAAGCGCAATGCGTAATCGGTCCTGAGGACGCTGCGGAAAGGCAAGAACCTCGGCTGCCCTGGGCTCATCTTCGGTCAGGATCATGGTGGAAGCACTCATGGCTTCGGTCTCCACTTGGTTAACCGAAGCCTAAGATAGTTTAAGAAAATTCTCTATATTTTTTTATCAAAAAATAACCTGCATTAATCCGATAATAATTTTCGTAGGAAAATTCAGGAGTTTTTGCCGCTGAAATTTATCAAATAAAATTCACGGTTAATTTATGTTTTTTCTATTCAACCCAAGGTTCTGCCCCCTGCCCCGCACGCGCGAAACAGGGGGCATGTGCTTTTACCGATTCGTAAACGCGGGCTTCCGCTTTTCCGCGAAGGCCGACATGCCTTCCTTCTGATCCGCCGTCGCAAACAGGGAAAGGAAAAGGCGCCGTTCCGTGCGCACCCCTTCCGTCAAACTGCTTTCAAAAGCGGCATTCACAGCCTCCTTCGCCATGGCAACGGAAGGCCCGGAAAGGGAGGCGATCTTCTCGCCAATTTTCAGCGCTTCCGCGATCAGATCAGCCGCCGGCACCACGCGGCACACCAGATTGGCGCGCTCCGCTTCTTCGGCATTCATCATGCGCGCGGTCAGCACCATTTCCATGGCTTTGGATTTGCCGATGGCACGTGTCAGCCGCTGCGTGCCGCCGGCGCCCGGGATGATGCCCAGATTGATTTCTGGCTGGCCAAACTTCGCCGTATCGGCGGCGATGATCAAATCGCACATCATCGCCAATTCGCAACCGCCACCCAGCGCAAAGCCTGCCACGGCAGCAATCACGGGCTTTTGGATTTCCAGCACGGTTTCCCAATTGGCGCCGATGAAATCATTGAAATAGACGCCCGGAAAATTGCGGTCCTTCATTTCCTTGATATCCGCACCCGCCGCAAAAGCCTTTTCGCTGCCGGTGATGACAATGGCGGCAATGGCCGGGTCCTTATCAAAGGCGCGCAATGCGGTGCCCAGTTCGATCATCAATTGATCGCAGAGCGCATTCAGCGCCTGGGGCCGGTTCAGCCGGATCAGCCCGGTCTTGCCGTGGGTTTCAACCAGGATCATTTCGGGCGCCATGGCGGTTCTCCTTCATCTGTTGTGCGGCATAAAGCCATAGCACAGCCATGAAGAAAACTGCCCCTGTCGGGGCAGCGCCTGGATTTCAGATCTTCTCCACCCGCGTCAGCCAGCATCCAGGCCGTGCCGTGTGGATATTGACGAAAGCCACGCGCGGGTCCCCGATCCGGCCCCGCAGCGCTGCCTCCGCCTCTTCACCCGGCACAACGATGCCAAGGTCGTAAAGGCACATGCCCGCCGCGTCGTAATGGCGCAGGCTGATAATGCTATTCACCAGCACTGTTTCGGGGAGCGCGCCTTCCAGCGCTGCGCCACCGCAATCATGGGCGTGCAGGAATACCGGGGAAGGCGTCCAATAAGGGCCTTGCGGCAGGGGCAAATCCCAGGATGCCAAGAGCATGGTCTCCCCAGGCAGCCCCAGGCGCAGACAGGCGCGGCAGGGATAGCCCGGTCCATCAACCTGGCGGGTTTGAATCTGCCCCCCGCGATCATCGCGGCGCGTTGCGCGAAACCGCGCGGCGGCAGAGGCATCCATGGGCAGGCAGCGAAAGCGTGTCATGAGGACTATGTGCCCCACCGGACCCAGGCGTGCCATCCGTTTCTTGCGCTGACTTGCAAACCCCAGGAAATGCTCAGCGCTGCCTTACGGGGCAGAAAAAGCTGGACCGGCCGGATTGCACAATGCGCTTGATGCCTGGGCAGGCTGGCTTGCCGGGGCAGGCTGGGCAGGCCTCCCCCTCCCGCCCGTACACCGCGAAATTCTCCTGAAAGCGCCCGA
The DNA here is from genome assembly GCA_903844785.1 of uncultured Rhodospirillales bacterium. Lineage (GTDB taxonomy): Bacteria > Pseudomonadota > Alphaproteobacteria > Acetobacterales > Acetobacteraceae > Neoroseomonas. Next base: position 8,483 of record CAIMVB010000157.1, read on the forward strand.
TCTCGCCATCGGCGCGGACGTAATCGCGCAGGCTCGATCCGCCGGCGGCAATCGCCTCGGCCAGCACGGCCTGTATGGCCGGTGCCAGCCGTGCCGCCCGCGCCCCCGCCACCGTATGGGCGGAGCGGCGGGGCGAAATGCCGGCGCGGTACAACGCCTCACACACATAGATATTGCCAAGCCCGGCGATCACCCGCTGGTCCAATAGCGCGGCCTTGATCGGGGTGCGCTTGCCAGCCAGCGCGGCGGAAAGCCAGGCCGGGGTGATTTCTGGCCCGAAAGGTTCAGGGCCAAGGTCAGCCAGTAGCTTGTGTTGGTCCTCAGCCTCGGTCGCCACCAAATCCACGCTGCCGAAGCGGCGCGGGTCCACAAAGCCGATATGCCAGCCGCCATCGGTGCCGAAAGCCAGATGTTCATGCGCCTCAGGCGGGGCGTTATGGCCGCGCGCATCGGAAAACACGCCTTGCTTACCCTGCCGAGGCTCCACCGGCTGGCCTTCCCGCCGCGCCACCATGCGGCCTGACATGCCAAGGTGGATCAGCAGGCTTTCGCCCCCTTCCAGCCGGATCAGGATATACTTGGCCCGCCGCCGGAAACTCAGCACGCGCCGCCCGCGCAGCCTTTCCGCCAGGCGCGGCGGGAAGAGAAAGCGCATGCCGTCGCGCCGCGTCTCAGCCCAGGCGATGCGTTCACCTTCCAGCACGGCCTGCAGGCCGCGCATCACGGTTTCCACTTCCGGCAATTCGGGCATGGCCCCTCCCCTTTCCGCGCCTGAGCGCCTAAGATGCGCCCATGAACGACACCGCCGCCCCAGAGACCGATTTCGGTTACCGCAAAATCCCCAAATCAGAAAAGGCCGGGATGGTGCGCGCCGTTTTTGAAAGCGTCGCACCCAAATATGACATCATGAATGATCTGATGTCGCTTGGCGTGCATCGCATCTGGAAGCGCATTTTCGTCAATGCGATTGGCGCCGGGCCGCATGATACGCTGCTCGACCTTGCGGGCGGGACCGGAGATATCTCCTTCCTTTCCATGGAACGCGGCGCGGGGCGCGTGATCCTGACCGATGTGAACCCTGCCATGCTGGAAGTGGCGCAGGGCCGCGCGCTTGCTCGTGGCCTGGTCAGCGGGCTTTCCTTCATGTGCGTGGATGCAGAGCGTATTCCCCTGCCGGATCGGAGCGTGGAGAGGGTTTCCATCGCCTTCGGGCTCCGCAACTGCACCGACAAGGATGCTGTGCTGGCCGAAGCGCGGCGCGTGCTACGCCCCGGCGGGCGCTTTCACTGCCTGGAATTCTCAAAACTTGAGGTCGCTGCCCTGGATGCGTTGTATGATGCCTGGTCCTTCAAGGCCCTGCCGGTGATTGGTGAATATATCGCCAAAGATCGCGCTTCGTATGAATACCTGGCCGAGAGCATTCGGATGTTCCCGGATCAGGAAACACTCGCCGGCATGATGCGCCGCGCGGGGCTGGAACGCGTTTCCTATCGCAACCTATCGGGCGGCATTGTCGCCATGCATAGCGGCTGGCGTTTGTAAAAAACCTTATTCCGGATCGGGCGGCAGGCCAGGGACGGGCTTGCGATATTCTTCCACCCAATCGGTGCTTTGCTGCATGCGGCTTCGCAGCAGATAGGCCGCGCCAAGCCCCACCGCGCCAAGCCCGGCAAGGCCAGCAATTCCCACAGCGGCCAGGCCGCCAAAGCGCATCACGGCAAGCCCGCAGGCCAGTTTCGGCAAAATCATCGCAACACCTTATCGCTTATTGGCGGTTTCATCCCCAGCGGGCGCCAGGATGGGCAAGGGCTTTTGCGCCGTGCAGGAACAGAAAGCCAGCCCCTGGGGCAGGTGGTTCACCTGAGTCGCCTCCCCACAATGGGGGCATTCCACCACTTCGCGCGGGGTCATGCGGTTTTCTCATGCTTATCAGGCAAGGGCCGCATGGCGCGGATTTGTGCCGCAAGCAGCCCCTGCCCCGCGATTTCCGCCAGCAAAGCGGCTTCTTCCCGCGCAGCTTCAAACCCCACCCGATAACCAGCATAGGTCGCCTGATCCAGGCTTTGGCCCAAGGCCTTGCCGATGGCCTGCATGAAGGGCCCCTTTATGATGATGCGGGCGCCGCTTTAGCGCCCCTTGCAATACCCTGCGCCGGCATGGCTGGTGCCCGATGGGCAGGAACCATTGCGGCTTGGCACATATTCCGTGCGCCCATCGGTCCGGCAATAGCCCGCCCCGGCATGGCTGGTGCCGGATGGGCAAGAACCATTATGCGCCGCCACAAAGCCGGCACCTGAGGAAGACCGGCAATAACCCGACCCCGCATGGCTGGAACCGGATGGGCAGGACCCATTACGCGCCGGCACCATTTGCTGCGCACTGGCGCCGCTGGCGGCCAGCAGCAGCGCGGCAAAAACAAAACTCCGGATCATCATCGCGGCGAAATCCTTTCGCGTTAAGACAAAATTATTCTGGATGATGATCCTGGCTTTACTGAGGCGCGATCAGACCTTTTCCAGAACCGTCGCAATCCCTTGTCCCACGCCAATGCACATGGTGGCTAGGGCGCGCTTCAGCCCGCGTTCCTGCATTTCATGCGTGGCGGTGGCGATCAGCCGCGCGCCACTCATGCCCAGCGGATGGCCCAACGCAATCGCGCCCCCATTCGGGTTCACGCGCGCATCATCATCGGCAATGCCAAGCCCGCGCAGCACTGCAAGCCCTTGCGCCGCAAAAGCTTCGTTCAATTCAATCACATCCATCTGGTCTTGCGTCATGCGAAGCCGCGCCAAAAGCTTCTGCGTCGCCGGCACCGGGCCAATGCCCATGATGCGCGGCGCACAGCCCGCCGTTGCCACACCCACAAAGCGCGCCAGCGGGGTTAGGCCATGGCGCTTCGCCGCCGCCTCACTCGCGATGATCAGCGCGCAGGCGCCGTCATTAACGCCGGAAGCATTGCCCGCCGTAACCGTTCCATCGGCCTTCACCACCGGCTTCAACTTGCCAAGCGCTTCCATGGAGGTTTCGCGCGGATGTTCATCGGCGCTCACCACCACCGGATCACCCTTGCGGGAGGGGATCGTCACCGGCACGATTTCCTTGGCGAGCCGCCCATTCTTTTGTGCCGCAGCAGCGCGTGCCTGGGACCGCAGCGCCATCGCATCCTGATCCGCACGGGAGACATTGAAATCGGTCGCCACATTCTCCGCCGTTTCCGGCATGGAATCCGTGCCATAGCGCTTATGCATGGCGGGGTTCACGAAGCGCCAGCCAATGGTGGTGTCGTAAATCGCGGCGCTACGGGAAAAGGCGCTTTCGGCCTTGGGCATCACGAAAGGCGCGCGAGACATGCTTTCAACACCACCCGCAATCATCAATTCCGCTTCGCCCGCGCGGATGGCGCGTGCGGCAATACCCACCGCATCCATGCCAGAACCGCAAAGCCGGTTCACCGTGCTGCCGGGGATGGCTTGCGGCAGGCCCGCCAACAGCAGCGCCATGCGCGCGACATTGCGGTTATCTTCGCC
>CAIMVB010000158.1 GCA_903844785.1 uncultured Rhodospirillales bacterium
GAAATCCACATCAATGGCGGCCAGCACGTTTAGGTTTTTCTGAGAGGTGACACCCGCGCCGCGTGCAAGCCTCGCCGCCCTTGGGCTGCTGCTACCGCTTCTGAAGCCCTATCTGCCCCGCGTTTTTGCCGCGATCGCCGCACTATTGCTGGCCGCGGGGCTGACACTCGCGCTTGGCCAAGGGCTCAAGCATCTGATTGATGATGGCTTCGCCGGCGGGCTGGGCGCGCTTGATAGCGCCGCGCTGGTGATGGGCGCGCTGATCACGGCGCTGGCCGCCGCGACCACCACGCGGTTTTATCTGGTGTCCTGGTTGGGCGAACGCGTGGCGGCGGATTTGCGCCAACGCTTTTTCGATCACGTCACGGGGCTCTCACCCGCCTATTTCGAAACCGCGCGGATCGGCGATGTCATGTCGCGCCTGACGGCTGATATCGGCCTTCTGCAATCGCTCATTGGTTCAGCCATTTCCATGGGGGTGCGGCAAGCCATTACCGGCGCCGGCGCCTTCCTCATGCTGGTGCTGACAAGTGCGAAGCTGGCCGGGTTGATTGCGCTGATCCTGCCCATGGTGGTGCTGCCTTTGGTGTTTTTTGGCCGGCGCGAAAGGCGGCTTTCCAAGGCGGCGCAGGAAAGAATTGGCGATCTGGCGGCGCAGGCGGAAGAAACGCTGGGCGGCATCCGCGCCATTCAGGCCTTCACCCAGGAAGATCGGGCGCGGGCGCGCTTTGCCGAAGGTTCAGATGCGGCGGTACGCGCGGCGCTCAGGCGCGTTTTCTCCCGCAGCCTGCTGATCCTGGCGGTGATTCTGCTTGGCTTCGGCGCCATTACCTTCAGCCTTTGGGTGGGCGGGCGCGATGTGATTGAAGGGCGGATTTCGGGCGGCGAATTATCCGCTTTTGTGTTCTACGCCGTACTGATGGCATCCTCCGGCGCTACGGTCAGCGAATTATGGGGGGAAATCCAGCGCGCGGCGGCGGCGGCGGACAGGCTGGGCGAAGTACTGGCAATCGCCCCCGCCATCGCCGCACCGGCTTCCCCCGTGCCCCTGCCCCCCGCGCAAGGCCGCGTGGTGTTTGAAGCCGTGACGCTGCGCTACCCCACACGGCCTGATAGCGATGCCTTGCGAGACTTCAGCCTGGTGGTGGAACCGGGGGAGGCGATTGCCCTGGTTGGCCCCTCCGGCGCGGGCAAGACATCCGTTCTGTCCCTGTTGCTGCGCTTTTATGACCCAAGCGCCGGGCGCATTCTGCTGGATGGCGTGGAGATCACGCAGCTTGACCCGCGCGCGCTGCGTTCCCGCCTTGGCCTGGTGCCGCAGGAACCCGTGATCTTCAGCGCCAGCGTCGCGGAGAATATCCGCCTTGGCCGGCCCGACGCGACCGAGGGCGAAGTGATCGCCGCCGCTGAGGCCGCTGCGGCAGCGGATTTCATCTCAGCCCTGCCGGAAGGCTTCGCGACCCATCTTGGCACGCGCGGCGTGACACTTTCAGGCGGGCAGCGCCAACGCCTTGCCATTGCGCGTGCCATCCTGCGCGACCCCGCTGTGCTGTTGCTGGATGAAGCAACCAGCGCGCTTGATGCGGAAAGCGAATTTGCGGTGCAGCAGGCACTCGCGCGGCTGACCAAGGGCCGGACCAGCATCACGGTGGCGCATCGGCTGGCCACGGTGCGGCGCGCGGATCGGATTGTGGTGATGGACCAAGGGCGCATCATTGCAACCGGGTCGCATGAGGCGCTGCTGGCCGAAGGCGGGCTTTATGCCAGGCTGGCGGCGCTGCAATTTACGGATGGCGGGTGACCGCTGGCATCAGCCAGCGGCGCACTCCGGGTTGGTGTGGCGGCTGCACGCCAAACAATAGCCTGCCACCCCTGGTCCTGCCGGGACTTAACCCGCCAAAAACTTCAAGACTTCAGCGTTGAAATCAGCCGCATTATCCGCCTGCACGCTATGGGCGGCGCGGGCAATCGTCACGCGGCGCGCATTGGGCATCACGCCTTCCAGCGCATCCAGAATACGCCCGAATTGCGGTTGGGATTGATCACCACCCACCAAAAGCGTGCGCGTCGTAATCCCCGCCGCTTCTGCCCGCGCATAAGGCTTGCGCTGTTCCTTGATCTGGCCAAGCAAGGTTGTGGCATTGTCGCGATTGACTGTCTTGCGCGCCTCAGAACGCTTTTCCCACGCCCCAGGGCCGCCAGTATGTTCGGCGACAACGGTCAGGCCTTCTTCAATCTTGCCTTCCGCGATCAGCGCCGCGCCACGCCCAAAGGCCGATGCCTGATTGCCCGCGGGCGGCGCACCGCCAAGGCTTTCATCCAATTCGCCGCCCGGTTCCAGCAGCACGACAGATGCCAGCAATTCCGGATGATGCTGCGCCACACGGAAAGCAATATGCCCGCCGCGCGAATGGCCAATCAAATGCACGCGGCCCTTGCCGAGCGCGCGGATGAAACCCGCCACATCCGCCGTATGCCGCGCAATGGTGAAATCCCCATCTTCGCGCCACTTATCCGGCCAGCAATGCCGCAGACTAATCGCCATGGCGTGATATTGCGCGCCAAAGGCTTCCATCTGCCCCGCGAAGGAACGCTGATCCCCAAGCGTGCCATGCACCATCACAATCGGCGTACCGCTGCCGGCTTCGGCATAGGCTATCGGATACCCATCAACGGTCAGTGTTGGCATGGAAGGCTCCCCTTAACTGCCGCGTGCGGCGGTGATCAGCGCCTTGAAACGACGCACCACGGCGGGTAGCCCTTCAAAGACGCTTTGTGAAATCAGAAAATGCCCAATGGAGATTTCTGTTACCTCCTCCATCCGGGCGATATCGGTCACGGTTTCATAACTCAGCCCATGCCCTGCATGGCACAGCAAGCCCGCACGCCGCGCCGCCGCCACGCCTGCTTGCAGCCGCGCCAATTGCGCGGGCCGATCCGCCACCGGCCCTTCGGCATAAGTCCCCGTGTGCAATTCAATTGCCAGCGCGCCAATCGCCGCCGCCGCTTCAATCTGCGCCGCATCGGCTTCAATGAAGATGGAAACGCGCACATTGGCGGCACGCAACCGCGCCACGGCTTCGCGCAGGAATGGCCCGGCGCGCAGCACATCCAGCCCGCCTTCGGTGGTGAGTTCCGCGCGTTTTTCGGGAACGATGCAGCAATAGGGCGGGCGAATGCGTTCCGCGAGGGCGACCATTTCCTCGGTCGCCGCCATTTCGAAATTCATGGGTGCGGCAATCTCAGCCCGGATACGCTCCACATCACGATCCTTGATGTGGCGGCGGTCTTCGCGCAGATGCACGGTAATACCATCCGCCCCCGCTTCCACCGCGATGCGGGAAGCCTCCACCGGGCAGGGATGGGTACCGCCACGCGCATTACGCAGCGTCGCCACATGATCAACATTCACCGATAGATCGAGATGCTTCACGCCAAACCTCTCTTTTGAGCAAGTTCACCAGCAAGCCTGATGGCCGCGATCAACGAAGCAGGATCAGCCAGGCCCTTGCCGGCAATATCCAAAGCCGTGCCGTGATCTGGGC
>CAIMVB010000159.1 GCA_903844785.1 uncultured Rhodospirillales bacterium
AAGCCGGTGCAAGCTGATTGATAACTGATACTAGGAGGAAGCGCCCATGCGCATGAAAGCCGCCATCCTTTTCGAACAAGGGCGCCCGCGCCCCTACGCGCAAACGCGCCCCTTGGTGGTGGAGGAGGTGGAGCTTGACCCACCTGGCCCAGGTGAAATCCTGATTGAGGTCGCCGCCGCCGGGCTATGCCATTCGGATCTTTCCACCATCGAAAACCAGCGCCCGCGCCCCTTGCCGATTGTCATTGGCCATGAGGGTGCCGGCATTGTGCGTGAATGCGGGCCGGGTGTGACGGATTTGAAGCCCGGCGATCACGTGATCACGGTTTTCGCTTCTTCCTGCGGCACTTGCCGTTATTGCGCGCGGGGTCGGCCCAATATTTGCCCGAGCGGCAATGCGGCGCGCGCGGCGGGTTCGCTGGTAAGTGGTGCCAAGCGCATCCGGCGGCTTGATGGTTCCTATGTCAATCACAATAGCGGCCTGTCGCTTTTCGCCCAATTCGCCGTGGTGGCGCGGCGTTCCGCGGTGAAGATTGACAAGGACATCCCGCTGGATGACGCGGCAATTTTCGGCTGCGCGGTGATGACTGGCGCGGGTGCCGTGATCAATACCGCGCGTTTGCAGCCAGGTGAGAGTGTTGCCGTGGTGGGCTTGGGCGGTGTTGGCATGAATGCGCTTTTCGCCGCCGTGGCATCCGGCGCGGATCGCATCATCGCGGTGGATACCAATCCGAAAAAGCTCGAACAGGCGAAGGAATGGGGTGCCACCGATGTCTTCCTGGCGGGTAATGATGATTGCGCGGCGGCGGTGCGTGATGCGACCGATGGCGGGCTGGATACGGTGATTGAAACCGCCGGCACCATTCCTGCCATGCAGCTTGCCATTGCCATCACCGCACGCGGCGGCAGCACCATCAGCGCCGGTCTGCCGAATGTGAATGCCTCGGTGTCCTACCTCCACGCATCTTTGGTGTCAGAGGAAAAGAGTATTCGCGGTTCCTATATGGGGTCCTGTGTCGCGGAGCGTGACATTCCGCGCCTGCTCTCGCTTTATCGGCGCGGCAAGATGCCGGTGAATAAGCTTAAAAGCGGCGTGGTGAAGCTGGAAGAAATCAATGAAGGGTTTGACCGGCTGTCAGATGGTACGGTGCTGCGCCAGATGCTGAAGCCGAACGGCTAGATGTTTCCATCCTTGGCGGGCAGGCGGCTGAAAATCGCGGCCCGCCAGGAAATCGGCAGGCTGCCCGCGAAACGCGCCAGCGCATAGGTCGGCCAGGGATAGGCGATGCGGGTTTTGCCGCGTGCGAGGCCCGCCAGCGTCCGCCGCGCCGCTTCATCGGCATCCATCAAGAACGGCATTGGGAATTTGTTGCGCGCCGTCATGGGGGTGCGCACATAGCCGGGGCAAATCGCGTGCAGGCGAATACCGCGCTTGCGTTCCGTGGCATCCAGCGCTTCCGCCCAGCGCTGCACCGCCGCTTTCGTCGCGCAATAGGTCGGCGCGCCCGGGGCCGCGACAAAGGCCGCGACGGAAGACACCACAGCAATACGCCCGCGCAGCCCATCCGCGCCGGGGGTTTGCGCCGCCATGACTTCCAGCGCCGGCAAGGCGGTATTCAAAACGCCGGTGACATTGGTTTCAAAAAGCAGGCGCGTTTGAGAAGTGGGTTCCGTAACGCCGCCGGTACCGGCGGAAATGCCTGCATTGGCAATCACCAGATCAAGCCGCCCGGCGCCCGTGATCCAGCCCGCCATGGCATCGGCATCGCACACATCCATAACGCGGGGCAGCACTTCGGCGCCGCGCGCGCGGCAGGCGATGGCGGCTTCCTCAAGCCTCGCCCCATCGCGGCCAGACAGATGCAGCACCACGCCGGGCGCGGCGCAGGCTTCCGCCAAGGCGCGGCCCAGGCCGGATGAGGCCCCGGTAATCAGCACATTTCGCCAAAGCGCTTGCATATCATTCCTCCTGGGGCAAAAACGACGCATGGCCCAGCTTGCTTCCATGACCGGTTTCGCCCGTGCCGATGGCACCCTGCCCGATGGTGCTTCCTTCCTTTGGGAAGTGCGCAGCGTCAATGGGCGGGGGCTCGATTTGCGCCTGCGCCTGCCCAATGGCTTTGACGCGCTGGAACCTGCCTTGCGCGATGCGGCGGGCAAGGTCTTCAAGCGGGGCAATATCTCCGCGACGTTGAACATCAAGCGTGAGGAAAAGGCAGGCCCCCGCCTGACACCGGACCCGGCCGCGCTGGATCAGGTCTTGCGCCTGGCGCTGGATTTGGCTGCGCGGATTCCGGGTGCGGCGCCGCCGCGCGCCGAGGCGCTGCTGACCCTGCCCGGCGTGCTGCGTGCCGAAAGCACAGAATTGGATGAAGCCGCCGAGGAAGCGCGCCGCGCGGTGGTGGCCAAGGGTTTCGATGTGGCGCTGAAGGGTCTTGCCAAGGCGCGTGCGGCGGAAGGGGCAAGGCTCGCGGAAATTCTCGCTGTGCTGATTGATGAAATCGCCGCTTTGGTAATGTTGGCGCGCGAGGCGGCGGCTGATCAGCCCGCGCAGCAAAAGGCGCGCCTGCTGGAAAGCCTGGCGGCGCTGCTGGAAGGCGAACGCCGCGTGCCGGAAGAACGCTTGGCCGCCGAGGTCGCGCTGCTTGCCGCCAAATCCGATGTGCGGGAGGAGATTGATAGGCTGAATGCCCATATCGCGGAAGCGCGTGCCTTATTGGCTTCCGGTGATGCGGTAGGGCGGCGGCTGGAATTTCTGACGCAGGAGTTTGTGCGCGAAGCCAATACGCTGTGCAGCAAATCCGCGAGTGTCGCGCTGACACGGCTTGGGCTTGATCTGAAAGCCGCGATTGAACGCCTGCGCGAACAAGCGGCGAATGTGGAGTAAGCGCCCATGAAGCGTCGCGGCCTTTGCCTGGTAATCGCGGCCCCGCCAGGGGCTGGCAAAACCAGTGTTTCGCGCGCCCTTTTGGATACCGAGGCGGAGTTAGAGCTTTCCGTCAGTGTCACCACCCGCGCACCGCGTCCGGGTGAACAGGATGGCGTGCATTACCATTTCCGCGACATGGCCGAATATCACGCCATGATCGCGCGCGGTGATTTGCTAGAACATGCGATGTTTCTTGGCCGCGGCTATGGCACCCCGCGCGCCCCGGTTGAAGCGGCTTTGGCCGAAGGGCGGGATGTGCTGTTCGACATTGAATGGCAGGGCCATCGGCAATTGAAGGCCAGCATGCCGGCTGATGTGGTCAGCATTTTCCTGCTGCCGCCCAGCATGGCGGAGTTGGAAAGGCGCCTTCAGGGCCGTGGTCAGGATGGGCCAGAGGAAATCACCAAGCGCATGGTGGCAGCGCGGGATGAAATCAGCCATTGGGATGAATTTGACCACGTGCTGATCAATCAGGATTTTGACGCAACTGTTGCGGCGGCGCGCGCCGTGCTGCATGCCGCGCGCAGTGAGCGCCCCCGTCAGCCGGGCATGGCGGGCTTCATCAAAGGCTTGCTTGGCGCGTGAGCATTGTTCTTGGCATTGTCCTGCCGGTTTTTGCGATTATCGCGCTGGGCTATGCCGCTTCGCGTTGGCGCTTTGTGGATGATGGCGGCTTTCGCGGGCTGAATTTTTTCACCTTCTCCATCGCCTCGCCCTGTTTGTTGTTCAATGGCGGCACATCGGGGCATGAGGGTGGCGGGCCGGCGGCCTTCGCGTTTTTCATTGCCTCTATGCTGATCTATGGCATTGCGCTGTGGTTGGGACGCGCAAGGCTGCGCCAGGGGATAGGTGCGGCGGGGCTATTCGCGCTGAATGCCAGCTTCGGCAATACCGTGATGCTTGGGATTCCGCTGATCACGGCGGCTTTCGGCCAGGCGGGGCTGACCATATTGCTGGCGATCCTGGCGCTGCATTCGATGGTGTTGCTGAGTGTCGCAACCGTCGTGGCGGAAATTGGGTTGCATAGCCAGGCGCCGCTGTCACGCGTATTACGCGCCACGCTTCTGGGTGTGCTGCGGCATCCGATTGTGATGGCGGTATTCCTTGCGTTCGTGTGGCATGGGCTTGGCATTCCCGTACCGGCACCGATGCGCCGCGTGCTGGAATTGCTCGGCGGTGCTGGGCCGCCGCTGGCGCTGTTTTGCCTTGGTGGATCGCTAGCCGGGTTTTCGCTGGCTGGCGCGAGGGCGGAGGTTGGCCTCGCCAGTTTTCTGAAATTGGTGCTGATGCCAGCGCTGGCTTGGGGTGCTTGCTGGGCGCTTGGGCTTTCGCCTTTGGAAACGGCGGTTGCGGTGGTGACGTCGGCGCTGCCAACTGGCGCCAATGCCTTTCTGCTGGCGCGGCGCTATGAAACCGGCGTGGGCGCTTCTGGCGCGACGGTACTGCTTTCCACGCTGATTTCGATCGCCACGCTTTCCGCGCTGCTCGCTTATTTCAAAGCCTGATCATTCGGCGGCGGTCAGCGCCGCGCGTCGGCGGCGCGCCAGGCGCCATTCCTGGCCAATCGCCATCACAGCCGTCAGCAGCATGAAGCCTGCGCTGGTGATGAAAATCATGCGCGGTTCGCCCGCTTCCAGCAGCCAGCCGAAAAGCGGCGGCCCCACCATGCCGCCAATATTAAAGCCGGTGGAGACAATGCCAAACACCGCCCCCGCCTGGCCCGGCGGCGCCGCGGCGCGCACCAGCATATCGCGTGATGGCATGATCATACCGGTCAGCAGGCCAGATGAAATCATGGCCGCCACCAGCGCATAGCCTTGGAATACGCCATTGCCGATCAGTAGCATCACCGACGCGGCGGCGATGAAACCAAAAGTCGCCACCAGCCCATGCCGCTTGGTCCAATCCGCAATATAGCCGCCCACCAGCACGCCCAAGGCACTCGCGAAGAGATAGGCGGTGAGCGCCGCGCTGGCGAGTTCCAGCGACATGCCCTGCCCCACCCAGGCGGCGACTGAAAAGCTGTGAATGCCGCCATTGGCAAGGGCGAGGGTGATGAAGAAAACCATCATCGCCAGCACTGCCGGCGACAATACGCGGCGGATATTGCTGCCTTCGGCGGGGCGGGATGCAGCAGTCGCCGGGCGTGGTTTTGCGGCGTCGCGCCGCGCGGCAAAAAGCAAAGGCAGCGCGACTAAGGGGCCAATCAAGCCGCCCGCGATCATCGCCCAGGACATGCCGGCATAGGATGCAATGCCAAGCATGAAGCCAGGTGTCACCGCGCCACCCAGAAAACCGCAAGCGGTATGCAGCGAAAAAGCGCGCCCCACGCGGCCTTCGCTGATGTCTGAACCCAACACCGCGTAATCCGCCGGATGATAGACACAATTCGCAAGCCCGGCCATGGCGGAAGCCACCATCAGCATGGGCCAGCTTGGAAAAAGCCCAAGCAGGATAAAGGAAGAACCGCCCAGCGTCAGCGCCGCCGCCAGCATTTTGCGCGGGCCCACACGGTCCACCACAAAACCCATCGGCGCCTGGGTGAAGGCGGAGACGATATTGAACACGGTCAGCGCCAGGCCGAGTTCAATATAGGAAACATCCAGCGCATCGCGCAGCAGTGGGAAAAGTGGCGGCAGCACCAGGAAATGCACATGGCTGACGAAATGCGCGGCGCAGATTTGCGCCAGCGTGCGTTTTTCGTTGGCACTCCAACCCGTAGCCATAATCAATGCGCCTCTGCCCAGGAATGACCCTGCCCAATATCGACCGAAAGCGGTACGCGCAGCGTGGCGACCGATTCCATGATCTGCCGCACCAGGGTTGAAGTGGCTTCCACCTCGGCCTCTGGCACTTCAAACACCAATTCATCATGCACTTGCAGCAGCATGCGCGCCTTCAACCCGGCATGGCGCAAGGCGCGCGGCAAGCGCACCATGGCGCGTTTGATGATTTCCGCAGCACCGCCCTGGAAGGGCGCATTGATCGCGGCGCGTTCGGCGCCGGCGCGGCGCACCGGATCGCGCGTGGCGATATCCGGGATCCACAGCTTGCGGCCAAAGGGCGTGCGCACAAAGCCATGGGTGCGGGCTTCTTCCTTCAAGCGCTCCATTTCCTGCCTGATGCCCGGATATTGCGCGAAATAGGCATCAATGATGGTGCGGCCTTCGCCAGGCGGAATACCAAGGCGGGTCGCCAAACCAAAAGCAGACATGCCATAGATGATGCCGAAATTGATGGTTTTCGCGCGGCGGCGCGCTTCCTTATCCACCTTGTCACGCGGAATGCCGAAAATCTCCGATGCGGTGCGGGCGTGAATATCTTCCCCGCCCGCAAAGGCTTCGCGCAATGTCGGCACATCAGCCAAATGCGCGAGCAACCGCAATTCAATCTGGCTGTAATCGGCGGCCAGCAGCACATGGCCCTTCTCAGCGATGAAGGCGCGGCGGATGCGCATGCCTTCCTCGCTCCGGATCGGGATATTCTGTAAATTGGGATCGGTTGACGAAAGCCGCCCGGTCGAGGTTATGGCCATCTGATAGCTTGTATGCACGCGCTTATCAGCAGGATCGATCTGCGCCGCCAGGCCTTCAACATAGGTGGATTTCAGCTTGGCCAATTGGCGCCATTCCAAAACCTTGCCGGCCAATTCCACGCCCTGTGCGCTGAGTTCTTCCAACACCGCCGCATCGGTGGAATAAGCGCCGGTCTTGCCCTTACGCCCGCCCGATAGCCCCATTTCGTCAAACAGAATCTCGCCCAATTGCTTGGGTGAACCCACATTGAAGGCGCGGCCCGCAAGCTGATGGATGGCGGCTTCCAGCACCGCCAAGCGTCCCGTGAAATCTTCCCCAATGCGCGCCAATTCTGCGCCATCCACCTTCACGCCCGCGGCTTCCATATCGCGCAATACGGGGATCATGCGGCGTTCGATTTGCTCGTAGCTCGCCAGCGCCCCATCGGCGCGCAAGCGCGGGCGCAGCAGCAGCCACAAGCGCAGCGTCACATCCGCATCTTCGGCGGCATAGGCGGTGGCTTTATCAAGCGGCACTTCGCTGAAGGGCAGGCGGGCTTTGCCAGTGCCGGTCACTTCATCGAAAGTGATGGGCTGATGGCCCAGATGCAGAACCGAAAGCTCATCCATGCCATGCCCATGCCGCCCGGCTTCCATGGCGTAGGAAAGCATCATGGTGTCATCAATCGGGCTGATCTCAGCAAAACCGCCATTTTCCGCCCGCGCCAGGACTTCCAGATCATATTTCGCGTGCTGAAAAACTTTGAGCACAGCAGCATCGGTGAAAAGAGGGCGCAGCAGCGCAAAGGCGGCTTTGGGCGCAATCTGCTGCGGCGCTGGCGCGGCCAGCATATCTCCCACGCTGCCATGGCGGATCGGCACGTAACAGGCGCGACCTGGGGCGATGGCCAGCGAGAAACCCACCATCGTGGCGCGGCGCGCATCCAGGCTATCGGTTTCCGTATCCACCGCTACCACACCGGCTTCGCGCGCTTGTGCTATCCAACGCGCCAGCGTGGCTTCATCCGTCACGCAGTCATAATGACCGAAAGGTGCCGAGACATTGCTGCCCTCTGGCGCGGGCTCGGCTTCGGTGGTGGAAGCCGCCATGGGCGCCGGCCGCCGCAGCGGCCCCGCATCCCCAAAGCCCATACGCGCCAGGATGGAACGAAACCCCTGCGCGCGCAGAAAGGCTTCCAGCTTGCCATCGCCCGGCGCCTTGGCTTCCAGCGCGGCAATCTCAAGCGGCAACGGCGCATTGTCATCCAACGCCACCAGGCGGCGGGAAATCCGCGCCATTTCAGCGTTTTCCAACAGGGCTTCGCGCCGCTTGGGCTGTTTGATTTCGCCTGCGCGGGCCAGCAGCGATTCAAGATCACCATATTCATTGATCAATTGCGCGGCGGTTTTAATGCCAATGCCCGGCACGCCCGGCACATTATCCGTGGCATCACCAGCCAGCGCTTGCACTTCCACCACCTTATCCGGCGTGACGCCGAATTTTTCCATCACCTCCGGCGCGCGCAGCGGCTTTTGCTTCATGGGATCGAGCATTTGCACCGCAGGGCGGATCAATTGCATCAGATCCTTATCGGAAGAAACAATGGTCACATGCCCGCCGGTCGCTTCAAACGCCTTGGCATAGGCGGCGATCAGATCATCCGCTTCAAAACCTTCATGTTCCACGCGTGCCACGCCAAAAGCATCCGTCGCATCGCGGATCAGGCCGAATTGCGGCACCAATTCCGGTGGCGGGTCCGGGCGATGCGCCTTGTATTCGGCGTAGATCTGATTGCGGAAGGTATTGCGCCCTGCATCGAACACCACCGCGATATGGCTGGCCGCATGGCGCAGCAGGAATTGGGACAGCATATTGGTGAAGCCGAAAACCGCATTCACCGGCGTTCCATCGGGCCGCGTCATCGGCGGCAGCGCGTGATAGGCGCGAAAAATATAGCCCGATCCATCCACCAAAATCAGGTGGCGTTCGCCAGGCTTTGTCTCGGGTAGGCCCTCGGCCCCCGCGATTGCCTCGCTCAAGGCTTTGCCATGCGGGCGGGAAGCGGAAGGCCCTGCGCCGTCTTCAATGCCCATGATCCTCGCCAGCGCCTTCGGCCAGCACATAGGTGATGGAACAATAAGGGCAGGTCACATCATGCCCTTCAATATGCAGCCAGATGCGCGGATGGCCGAGCCCGCTGGCCGCTTCCCCATCGCAAGCGATTTTGCGGCTTTGGACGGTGACGCGCTGTTCAGGCGTAACGCCCATCACTGGCTTCGGGCCATAGCCGGTCATTTGCTGGTCGCGCATCTGGGTCCTCATCGGGCTGGTCTTTGGTCGATCATACCGGGCCACGGGGCTATGGACCAGCCTGGGGTGAGACACCATCTGTGGACCATGTCTCACGGGCTTGTGATATCACGTCGTCATGCGCTGCTGGCCGGGCTGGCGCTGGTTGGCTGTGCGGAGGCCCGCGCGCCGATGGGGCCTGTGGTGACCAGGCCCGCGTTCAGGGAAGATGCACTGGTCATGGCCGATGGGCTGCGCTTGCCATTGCATGGCTGGCGGCCGGAAGGGCGGCCGCGCGCCGTCATGCTCGCCTTGCATGGCATGAATGAATATGGCCGATCCTACGCTGAGGATGCCGCGCCCTGGTTCACCTCAGCCGGGGTGGCGCTTTATGCCTATGATCAGCGCGGCTTTGGCGGGGCGGGCCCGCGCGGGATTTGGCCGGGGCATGAGACTTTGGCGCAGGATGCCATCACCGCCGCAGGGCTGATCCGCGCGCGCCACCCCGGCCTGCCGCTTTATATGTTGGGCGAAAGCATGGGGGGTGCGGTGCTGGTGCTGGCGGGCAGCCAGGCCGCCTTGGCCGATGGGCTGGTGCTTTCGGCGCCCGCCTTGCGTGGGCGTAATAGCCTCGGCTGGCCGGCCCGCGTGACGCTGGATGTCATGGCCACGCTGGTGCCGGGGTTGGAACTTTCCTCCAGCGCGCCGGTATTTCGCCCGACGGATAATCTGGAAGCCTGGCGCCGCTGGTCCCGCGACCCGCAATTGATCAAGGCAACGCGGGTGGATGCCGTGGCGGGGTTGGTTGATCTGATGGATGCCGCCACCGCCGCCCTGCCGCGCTTCAGTGCCCCCGCACTGGTGCTCTACGGCGCGAAGGATGAATTGGTGCCGCAAGCGCCGATCCGCGCCGCCTTGGCACAAATGCCGCGCGGTGTGCCGCAGCGCGCGGCTTTCTACCCGGAAGGCCACCACATGCTGCTGCGCGATTTGGGCGGGGCGGCGGTGGCCGGCGATATCCTGGCCTGGATGGGCAATCGCGCCGCCCCCTTGCCGAGTGGGGCGGATGAGGTAGCGGCGGCCTGGCTCGGCATGGTCTGAACGGGCTTCCATTCCGCGCCGCGCATGGCATGGTGGGGGCAGGTATTATTTCCACGGAAGCGAAACCATGCCCGTCAACGGCCTTGGCCCCTATGATGACAGCAATATCTTCGCGCGCATCCTGCGCGGCGAAATCCCCGCGAAGAAGGTGCATGAGGATGCTTATGCCCTGGCCTTCCATGACATCGCGCCACAGGCGCCGGTGCATGTGCTGGTGATCCCGAAGGGGCGCTATGTCTCGATCGCTGATTTCAGCGCCGCCGCCACGCCTGATGAAATCACTGGCTTTTGGCGCGCCGTGGGCCAGGTGGCGAAGGCGCTGGGGCTGGAAGCCGATGGGTATCGCGTATTGATGAATATGGGCATGCATGCCGGGCAGGAAGTGCCGCATTTCCATGTGCATATCTGTGCTGGGCGGCCGCTGGGCCGTATGATTCCCCAAGCTTAAAAACGAACACGAGGAAGCGAAGCGTGATGTTCGATACAATCATTGTTGGCGGCGGTTCCGCCGGTTCCGTGCTGGCGCATCGGCTTTCGGCGCGGAGCGGCCATAAGGTGCTTCTCTGTGAAGCGGGGCCAGATGCGCCGCCCGGTGAGGAAGCCAAGGAAATCCGCGATAGCTATCCGGGCACGGCCTATTTCGATCCGCGCTTCCATTGGACTGAATTGCGCGTCCATACGCAGATCGTCTCCCACAACAATCCGCAGGAACGCCCGCCTTTACGCAAATACGAACAGGCGCGGGTTTTGGGTGGTGGTTCTTCCATTAATGGGCAAATGGCCAATCGCGGCGCGCCGACCGATTACAATGAATGGGAAGCGCGCGGTGCGACGGGTTGGAATTGGGATGCGGTGCTGCCCTATTTCAAGAAGGTGGAGCACGATCTGGATTTCGATGGCCCCTATCACGGCAAGGATGGGCGCATCAAAGTCCGACGCATCAAGCCCGAGAATTGGAACAACCACGCCAAGGCGGCGGCGAAATCCTTCTCCGCGGCGGGCTTCAAGGCTTTGGAAGACCAGAACGGGTTTTTCGAAGACGGCTATTTCCCCATCACCATTTCCAATGCGGAAGAACAGCGCGTCTCGGCCGCCATGGGCTATCTGGACCGCGAAACCCGCGCACGGGAAAACCTGACGATTTCCTGTGAAACCCAGGTGAAGGAGTTGATCTTCGAAGATCAGCGCTGCGTCGGCGTGGTGGCGCTGGTGCGTGGGCAGGAACAGCGCTTCATGGGGCGCGAAATCATCTTGTCCTGCGGCGCCATCCATTCCCCGGCGCATCTGCTCCGTTCGGGCATTGGCCCCGTTGGGCATTTGCGGGATTTGGGCATTCCGGTGCGTATGGCCTTGCCGGGCGTTGGCCAGGGCTTGATGGACCATCCTTCCATTGCGCTGTCTTCGTTCCTGAAGCGCGGCGCGCGAGTGGATAATCAAACACGCCGCCATATCTTGCTCGGGCTGCGCTATTCATCCCAGATGGAAGGTATTCCGGCGGGGGATATGTTCGCGGCTGTTGTCAGCAAATCCGCCTGGCATGCGGTGGGCGAACAAGTGGCTTCCATGCTGCTTTGGGTGAACAAGACCTATTCTGAATCCGGTCAGCTCAAGCTTGCTTCCAGCCATTGGCGTGATGAGCCGATTGTGGAATTCAACCTGCTTTCGGATAAGCGCGATCTTGATCGGTTAATGAGTGGCTTTCGCATGATGGCCGCCATTCAGATGAGCGATGAATTAGGCAAGGTCACCGCGGATCACTTCCCCGCCAGCTATAGTGACCGCGTGCGCAAGCTTGGCGTGGTGAGCGATAAGAACCGCATGCTTACCAAGATGATCAGCCTGGTGCTGGATGGGCCTTCCTTCCTGCGGAGCTACTTCATTGATCGCTTCGTGGTGGAAGGTTTCCGCATTGATCAGGTGCTGACCGATGACGCGGCTTTGGAAGCCTTTATCCGCAAGGCGACCATTGGCGTTTGGCATGCTTCCTGTTCCTGCCGCATGGGAAGGCCGGAAGACCCAATGTCGGTGGTGGATAGCAATGGCCGGGTGAAGGGGATTGAGGGCTTACGCGTGGTAGATGCTTCGATCTTCCCAGTGGTGCCCTGCGCCAATACCAACTTCCCAACGCTGATGTCGGCGGAAAAAATCGCCGATGCGATTATTGCCGGGCATTGAAGGGCGCTATTCCTTCACGCCTGGATAAATCGCCCCGTAATACCGGCGCAGTTCTGCAATCTGCGCCGGTGGAGGCTGGCCATAGGCCCCGCGCCGGCTGGTAAAGCGCCCGCCCATGGCGCGCTTCAGCTTCACCGCCGCCTGCGCCTGCTGCACCAGCGCCAGCGGCCCGCAAAGCACCGGCGCGCCGCGCGCGGTTTCATGAACGCCTGCTTCAAACAGCAGCACCATCGCCACACCAACGGCCGGGATTACCACCTCTGCCCCGCGCGCCACGCAATCCTCGGCGGCTTTATGGA
>CAIMVB010000160.1 GCA_903844785.1 uncultured Rhodospirillales bacterium
GAGGCAAGGGATGAAAGGACATCGCGGATCACGCCGCCAAGCGCCACAGCAATGCCACCTGCTGTTGCGGTGACGGCACCCCAGACACCAAGCGTGAGGCCAATTTGGCCTTCAGGCGCAGCCTGCATGCAGCCAGTCAATGTCGCATGCGCAAAAAGCCCGGCGCCGAAACCAATGGCGGCCGTTCCAGCTGCAAAAATCAGGGTTGATTCCAAAGGTGCCGCAAATATCACCATTACAAATCCGGATATGCCAACCATGGCACCGGCACTTGCCACGCGTTGGGCATGCATGCCCCTGCCCAACAATGGGGCTGCACGCAAAAATCCAAGGACCGCGCCGGTTGCAAATAATGCGGTGAGCGCTGTTGTCGCCGCTACGCTGAGCGAGAGAATTTGGCCGCCATAGGGTTCAAGCAATACATCCTGCATACCAAAGGCCGCGGTCCCGAGCGCAGCGGCCAACAGGCGCCGATCCCATGGTCCCGCCTTACGCAGAAGATTCAAACTTTCCTTAAATCCTGGATCCCCGGCTGAGCGGCCGATTGTCAATTCCGGCTGTCTTGGCTCCTGCTTCCAGGCAGCCACCAGATTGATGACCAGCGTTGCGGCAGCCATACCCTGCACGAGTTGGATCAGCTTGATTTGCGAGAAATCTGCGAGGAAGGCGCCAAACGCGATCGCCGAAACCACCATGCCAATCAATTGCATGAGCGACAATATCGTCACGACATTCGGCTGCGCGTCCCGTGGTACAATATCTGTCGCCAAAGCAAGGCCAACGGTCTGCACGGTATGCATGCCCGCACCTACCATCAGGAATGCAAGCCCCGCCGCGATTTGTGCTACCCAAGGTGGCGCCCAGGTATCGCCCGACAAAATAATCAGGGCGAAGGGCATCATGGCCAAGCCGCCAAACTGAATAATGGTGCCAAGCCACAAATAAGGAACCCGCCGCCATCCAAGCACTGAACGATGAGAATCAGAACGAAACCCTATCAAGGCGCGCAAGGGTGCAAAAAGAAGTGGCAAAGCAACCATAATAGCGACAAGGCTGGCCGCGACACCCATTTCAACAATCATCACGCGGTTGAGAGTGCCAACCATCAACACAGCCGTCATGCCACAGGAAATCTGGAACAGTGAAAGACGCAATAGCCGTCTGATGGGCAAAGGGCCGCTGCTAGACTCGGCAAAGGGCAGCACATTCAGGCTGATCCCTGTCCAAAGTCGCGCAATACGGTCATTCACCTCGCTCATTTCCGGCAGAGCTCCAGTGCGTGCGAGGTATAGAAGCCGCGCGATACCCGTCTATCCCGGCCAATATTCCAGGACATTAGCTGCCTTTCCTGCCTAATGTTTGCCTTCAGACTATATTCGGCAACGGGTTCAATGGCTGGTGCGCGGTCAGCGCGCGGAAAGGCACGGCCGACAAAATGCATCGCCGCAAGTAGCGGTGTTTTCGGTGCAAATGTCATGACTATCGAACGGCGAATTCGGGGCGCAAGGCTCGCCAAGCTCTGCACGATATCTGTTTGATGGTAATGAATAAGGCTATCCATCGCAACAACATGGTCAAAAATGCCAAGCTGGCTATCCAGCATATCACCCACTTCATAGATGATACTGCCTTCGGGCATCTGACCTTGGCTCCGCTCCCGCGCAATTTTAATGAGGGAGGGAGACACATCAATCGCCAATACTTGTGCGCCGCGCCGTGCCGACTCAATCGCGAAAGCCCCGGTGCCACAGCCCGCATCAAGCAGTCGCTTACCAGTCAGATCTTCCGGCAACCATGAGAGCAGTGTTTGCCGCATCTCATCCCGCCCGGCACGCACTGTCGCGCGGATGCCGCTGACAGGCGCATCAGACGTGAGACGCGCCCAGGCATCCGCCGCCGTACGATCGAAATAGGTTTCGATCTGGCTGCGACGGCTCTGATAGGTCGCGGTCTGCATCAGTCAAACCCCAACAGATCGAAAATGTCGCGGTCCTTAAGCGGTGCTGCCTCAAGCCCGTCTGCGCCCGCCCAAAGCGATTCCGCCAGGCGAATATATTCAGCCTGAACTGCCTCAAGTTCCGGGTAGCCTTCCATCTCGAACAGCGTCGCTTTCTTCAGGCGGGAACGTCGAATGACATCAAGGTCAGGGAAATGTGCGAGTGTGCGCATGCCAGTTGCGGCATTGAAGCGATCAATCTGATCTGTCCCTGCACTACGATTGCAGATCACGCCACCAAGCCGCACAGGATAGTTTTTTGACTTCGCTTTGATGGCGGCAATGATGCGGTTCATGGCGAAGATACTGTCGAAATCATTGGCTGCCACGACCAAACCACGTTCGGCATGGAGCAAGGGTGCCGCGAAACCGCCGCAAACCACATCCCCCAGCACGTCAAAAATGACGACATCCGTGTCATCAAGTAAGTGATGTTCTTTGAGCAACTTGACTGTTTGCCCAACAACATAGCCACCGCATCCCGTGCCAGCAGGCGGACCGCCGGCTTCGACGCACATCACGCCATTGTAGCCTTCAAAGACAAAATCCTCAGCCCGCAATTCTTCGGCGTGGAATTGAACGGATTCCAATACGTCAATTACGGTAGGTATCAGCCGCTTTGTCAGTGTGAAGGTGCTGTCATGCTTCGGGTCACACCCGATCTGCAGCACCTTCTTGCCAATCTTTGAAAAAGCAACGGATAGGTTCGAGGAGGTGGTGCTCTTCCCGATACCGCCCTTGCCATAGACAGCAAATACCTTTGCCGTTGTGCCGGATACGGTATCATCCATATGAACCTGAACGCTCCCATCGCCATCGCCTTGGCGTGGGCGTCCGGTTAGGCGGGGCGGCTCTCTCATCAACACGGTCATGCCGCGACTCCTTCGGTGATTCCTTCGAGACGGTCTTCAAGCTCATCGCCGGCGCGACGCAGCGCTTCCAGCACATCCGCACTTGGGTTCCAGTAGCGGCGTTCCTGCGCTTCAATAAGGCGATTGGCGATTTTTGCTGAGGCGGTAGGGTTCAATTGCGCCAAACGGTCGCGCATTTCTGAATCAAGCACGTAAATATCAGCGATGCGTTCATAAACCCAAGGTGCTACATGGCCCGTTGTTGCGGACCAGCCCATGGTATTGGTGACATGCGCTTCAATTTCGCGCACCCCTTCATAACCATGCTTCAGCAGCCCCTCATACCATTTGGGATTAAGGGCGCGTGTGCGGGTTTCCAGCGTCACTTGTTCGGACAGTGTCCTGATCTTGCCTTCACCACGCGTTTGATCGCTGATGTAGATGGACGAAGCCTTACCGCCACGTGCCACCTGTACCGCACGGCTCATGCCACCCAGCATGTCGAAGTAATGGTCGATGGTGGTCACGCCAACTTCAACGCTGTCCAGGTTTTGATAGGTAATTTCGACACTCGAAAGTACCTGCTGCAGTACCTTATCCGCACGCGCCGGCTTGCCATCAACGCCATAGGCAAAGCCTTTGCGTTTGACGAAGGCGGCGGCCAATTCATCTTCTTCATTCCAGGCGCCGTCACTGATCATGGCGTTGACATTGGCGCCATAGGTTCCATCGGTATTGCCAAATACGCGAAGGGCCGCTTCTTCAATCGTGCCGCCATGTTGCGCCAGATGATGCAGTGTATGCTTGCGGATGTAGTTTTCTTCCTCCGCTTCTTCCGCTTTGGCAGCCAAAAGGGCCGCTTCCGCAAGAAGCTTCATCTGCAACGGCAATAGATCACGGAAAATGCCAGATAATGTCATCACGACATCGATACGCGGACGGCCGAGTTCAGCCAGCGGTATCAGCGCCGCACCGGCAAGCCTGCCATAGCTATCATAGCGGGGGGTGGCGCCCATAAGGGCCAGGGCTTGCGCAATAGGCCCGCCTTCGGTCTTCAGATTATCCGTACCCCAAAGTACCATCGCCACGGTTTCGGGTATGCCATTACCCTCTGCGGCGTGGCGTTCAAGCAGGCGGCTCGCTTGGCGCATGCCATCCTGTACGGCAAAGGCGCTGGGCAGTTTGAATGGATCAAAACCGTGCAGATTTCGCCCGGTTGGCAGTACATCCATGCTGCGCAGCAAATCGCCACCAGGTGCCGGCATGATGTAGCGACCATCCAACGCGCGCAGCATTGCCGGAATTTCATGATCCTCGGCAAGCAGGGCATCAAACCGCGCCCTCTCCGGCCCTTCAGAAACCCCCGCAGCATCCAACATTTCGCCACGCTGCGCGGCATCTGGCGGTTCACCAACCACATGCAGCCCGTGGGGGATCAGCGTATATTCCAATTCCAGTAGGCTGGCGCTGAGTTTCACGATCTCTGGCGCTGGATTGTCCCATACCGGTTCTTCAGTCGCCAAATCCACTGCACTCGCCTGCGCCTGGATCAAGCCAGCCAAGGCCGCGCGTTGGTTCGGGTCCGCATCTGGTTCAAGGCCGCGCCAACGATCAATGGACGCCTTCAGATCCAACAATCCACGATAGAGGCCCGCGGAAGAAATCGGCGGCGTCAGATAACTGATCAGCGTCGCACCGGCGCGCCTTTTGGCGAGCATGCCTTCGGACGGATTATTCGACGCGTAGAGGTAGTAATTGGGCAAATCGCCAATCAACCTATCCGGCCAGCATTGCGCGGACATGCCGGCCTGCTTGCCGGGCATGAATTCCAGCGCGCCATGCGTGCCGAAATGCAGCACCGCATCCGCGGCGAAATCCTGCTTGATCCATTGATAGAAGGCGCTGAAGGCGTGGGTTGGTGCGAAGCCCTGTTCGAATAACAGGCGCATCGGATCGCCTTCATAGCCAAAGCCTGGCTGCACGCCGACAAAAACATTCCCAAGCTGCACACCTTGGATGAAAATATCGCGCCCATCAGTTTGAATACGGCCTGGCGTTGGGCCCCAGCATTTTTCTATCTCCGCAAGCCATGGCGTATTGCGCAGGTGGTGATCTGCTGAAACCCGGGCCGCAACATTGGCGGTAGTGCCATGGCGTTCACGATTGCCATGAATAACCATATCGCGCAGCGCATCAGCGCTTGCTGGCAGCGTTACCTCGTAACCAGCAGCCTTCATCGCCTTCAGGGTATTAAAGAGCGATGCGAAAACACTCAGATAAGCGGCGGTTCCTGTGGTGCCGGCATTCGGCGGGAAATTGAAAAGGACCGTCGCCACTTTCCGCTTGGCGCGTTCAGTCCTGCGCAAAGCAACCATGCGCGCGATACGATCCGCCAGGGTGCCAGCCCGTTCCGGATGCGGCACCATGTCCCGTGCGCAGGAAATACCATCACATCCAGCGCAACGCTCGGCCGCATCACCAGCAGCGCCGCAACGCCCACCGAAGGTCATCGGCCAAATACCGCCATCCAGTTCCGGGATAGCTACCATCATGGTCGCTTCAACAGGCAGCAAACCGCGTGTATTGCCGGACCATTGCTTCATGGTCTGGAATTCAAGTGGATGCGCCGCAATATAGGGTACGTCTAATTTAGCCAGTGCTGCTTCTGCCGCGCGCGCATCATTATAAGCCGGCCCACCCACGAGCGAAAAGCCGGTCAAGGAAACCAGCGCATCAATTGCTGGCGTTCCATCCTTGGTGAAGAAGGCATCAATGGCAGGCCGACCATCTAGCCCAGCAGCAAAGGCGGGAATGACATTCAGGCCGCGCGCTTCCAGCGCAGTGATCATGCCATCATAATGCTTGGCATTGCCTGCCAGTACATAGGAACGCAGCATCAAAAGCCCAACCGTGCCGCGCGTACCATTACGTGGCAGCGCCGTCAGGCTTTCGCCAATACGGCCCTTCATGAGCGGGTGATAAAGCCCAGTTTCAGGATATTCGATTGGCGCTGCAACAGAAAGCTTGCCCGCCAGGCCATGCCGCGTTCCCCTAGCGTAGCGGTTGACCAGCAGTGCAACCATATTCGCCAAATTATCGGCAGATCCCGCCAGCCAATATTGCAAGGTCAGGAAATAGGCGCGCAAATCCTGCGCCGTGCCGGGGATGAAGCGCAGCAGCTTCGGCAATTCGCGCAGCATCTTCATCTGGCCCTTGCCGCTGGCCCCGCCACCTTCCTTCTTGCCGCGCAGCCGCTTCAACAGGCCCATCAAGCCTTTGGCTTCCGCGGACATATCCAGCCGGCCCATGCGTGTCAGGCGCGTGATCTCAGGTGCGGAAAGGCAGCAGACCAGCGCATCGCAATTATCACGCCGCGCTGCGATCGCATCCTGCACCAGCCGGAAATGATCTTCCAGGAACAACATGCCAGCGATGATGATATCCGCGCGGCCAATATCAGCGCGGCACGCGGCCAGCGCAGCCTCATCATCCGCGAATTCGTCTGCGGCATGCAAAGTCAATTCAAGGCCAGGGATCTGCTTGCGCAATAGGGCGCGCGCCCTGTCCACTGCGCCACCAAAATGGCTATCCATCGTCACAATGACGATGTGTGGGGCTGCTGATGCCTCAGCGCGAGAAATGGGCTTTGGCATCGTATAGCGTCTCAATGGTGATCACGGCAATGCCGCGTTCTTCGGCGAAACGTTCCGTGTTCCGGCGTGCCTTGCCACGTACAAAGAAGGGTATCTTCCGCAATTCGGCCTCGGCCTCATTGGCCCAACTGGCGGGACCAGCGGCCTGCACCACGGCCTGCGGTTCTGGCTGCGGCCCATGGCCGAGGTGAGATGGCGCCACACCATCGCGAAACTCAAAATCCTCGCGGAACATGCCGAGCAGATGTTCCTCCAGGCCCATCATCAGCGGATGTACCCAGGTATCGAAGATGACATTCGCACCTTCAAAGCCCATTTGCGGCGCATAGCGTGCGGGGAAATCCTGCACATGCACTGGCGCGGAAATCACCGCACAGGGAACGCCAAGCTTTTTGGCGATATGGCGTTCCATTTGTGTGCCCAGCACCAATTCGGGCTGCAACGCAGCGATGCGTTCTTCAACTTCCAGATAATCATCGGAAATCAGCGCTTCGCAGCCATATTTCTCGGCGGCCGCGCGAATCTCACGGCCGAATTCGCGGCTATAGGTGCCAAGCCCCACCACCGCGAAACCCAATTCTTCCTGCGCGATGCGCGCAGCGGCGATAGCATGGCTAGCATCGCCAAAGATGAAAACGCGCTTGCCGGTCAGGTAATTCGAATCAACCGAACGCGCATACCACGGCAGGCGGAGTGCACCACCGCCATCCGTCGCAGGCTGCCCCAGCCCTGCAAGCGTAGCCACTTCCGCCATGAAATCCCGCGTGGCACCCACACCAATCGGCACAATGCGCGTGAAGGGCTGGCCCAGATGGCGTTGCAGAAAGGTCGCGGCTACCTGGGCGATTTCCGGGTAGAGCACAACATTGAAATCAGCCTCTCGCAGGCGCTTTAGGTCTGTGGGGGTGGCACCCATGGGGGCGGTGACCACCACCTCAATCCCCATGCTGTGCAATAGCTTGGTGATTTCCGCCACGTCATCCCGGTGCCTAAACCCAAGCGCGGTCGGCCCCAAAATATTGCAGCGTGGC
Source organism: uncultured Rhodospirillales bacterium (assembly GCA_903844785.1). GTDB lineage: Bacteria > Pseudomonadota > Alphaproteobacteria > Acetobacterales > Acetobacteraceae > Neoroseomonas. The sequence goes on from CAIMVB010000160.1 coordinate 7,532, forward strand.
TTGCGTGCGGGATCGCGCGGCGCGCGCGCTTCGGCGGGGCCGGCAAAGGCGCGCACCAGCCGATAAAACGTCTCCGCCGCGCCCCAGTTTTCCTTGCGCTGATAGGCCGGCAATTCAAGCGGGACGACGGGGATGGGCAGACCAAGCGTCGTCGCCAAGCCGCCCGGATCATCCTGAATCAATTCCGCGGTACAGGAAGCACCCACCAGCATGGCTTCAGGCTGGAAGCGGGCAAAGGCATCGCGCGCCGCTTCCATGAAAAGCTCAGCGGTATCGCCACCCAAATCGCGCGCCTGGAAAGTGGTCCAGGTCACGGGCGGGCGCTTTTCACGCCTTTCGATCATGGTGAAAAGCAAATCCGCATAGGTATCGCCTTGCGGCGCGTGCAATACGTAATGCACGCCCTGCATGGCGGTTGCGATACGCATCGCCCCCACATGCGGCGGCCCTTCATAGGTCCAGACAGCTAGCTGCATGGCTAGACCTTCAGCTTTTCACGGCGGACCAAAGGCCGCGCGAAAAGTCCCGCAAGATCACCCGCCTGATCGTAGCCCTGGATGGGTGAGAATACGAGTTCAATGGACCATTTGGTGGTCAGACCCTCGGCTTCCAGAGGATTCGCGAGGCCAAGACCGCATACCGTCATATCAGGCCGTGCTTCGCGGCAACGATCCAATTGCCGATCCACATGTTGCCCTTCCACAAGCTTTGCCGCCGCGGGCAGCAGCGCCAATTCATGGGCCAAATGCTGGCGGTGCAGATAGGGCGTGCCGATTTCAATCGGCTTCATGCCCAATTCGCGCGACAGGAAACGCGCCAAGGGCACTTCAAGCTGCGAATCGGGAAAGAAGAAAATGCTTTTACCATCAAGCGTGGCGCGATGATTGGCCAGCGCGGCGCGGGCGCGTTCCCTGCCTGGCGCTGTTGCCTGGGCGAATCGTTCTTCGGAAACGCCCCAAACTTCCGCTGCCGCACGCAGCCAGGCCGTGGTGCCTTCCTCGCCCAAGGGAAAGGGCGCCGGAATATGGCGCGCGCCACGGGCTTCCAAGGCGCGGGCTGTGCCCGCCAGGAAGGGCTGCGCAAGCAAGAAACGCGTACCCTGCCCTACCGCCGGCAATTCGCTCGCGCGGCGCGATGGCAGGAAGCGCACCGGCCCCACGCCAAGGGCTGCGAAAAGCCGGATGAATTGGTCTTCTACCACTTCGGCAAGCGCGCCCACCACCAATAGGGAACGCGCCGTGCCGGGTTCTGCCGGCATTTCTGGCACCAGCGCGGCAAGGCAGGCATCTTCGCCTTCCGTGAAGGTGGTTTCAATGCCGCTGCCGGAATAATTCAACACGCGCACGCGCGACGTGAAACGCTGCGAAAGCCTTTGCGCTGCGCGGGAAAGATCAAGCTTGATCACTTCTGATGGGCAGGACCCAACCAGGAACAACATGCGGATATCAGGCCGGCGCTCAATCAAGCGCGTCACCACCCGGTCCAATTCCTCATTGGCATCCGCAAGGCCGGCCAGATCACGTTCTTCGATGATAGCGGTGGCGAATCGGGGCTCGGCGAAAATCATCACGCCAGCGGCGGATTGCAGCAGATGCGCGCAGGTGCGGCTGCCCACCACGAGGAAAAACGCATCCTGGATTTTGCGATGCAGCCAGATAATGCCGGTCAGGCCACAGAAAACCTCGCGCTGACCGCGTTCACGCAGAATGGGCACATCAGCGCAGCCGGCAGGCTCCGTCCTCATGCCCTCATGCTGCTGCGGCGCGCTGGCACCATTCATGTCATTTGGCCTGCATTGCTGCCGCGCCAGCCCGATTCTTCACGCCGAGCAGCGCGCAGTTTCAGCAGGAATTGCGCAGCATTGACCACGTATGCAGCGTAAGCGGCCAGCGCCAGCATCATCTGGCCGCGGCCATCACCAATGCCAAGCAGCAGCACCGCCAGATAGGCCGTGTGCAGTGCCAGCACCAACATGCTGAAGACATCTTCCCAGAAGAAGGCCGGCGCAAAAAGCCAGCGGCCAAACACCACTTTTTCCCAGATGCAGCCCGTTACCATAATCAGATACAGGATGCAGGTTTTCGCGATGATCGAAGCCGTGGCGGCGACGTACCCTTCGCCGGTGGCAAGGTAGTTCAGCACCAGGCCCAGGCTCACCAGAAAGACCAGGAACTGCACCGGGGCCAGGATTCCCTGCACCAGGGTCCAGGGGGTTGCATCCCGCCGGCGGCGCTCATCGGGCGTATAAAGCTGGGTAGCTACCCCCCGCCGCACCCCGATTTGGCGCTTTCCCGCGCGGCCTGTGGCAGCGTTCCAGGGGGAGGCATCCAAAGCTTTGAAAATACTGGTAAAGCGATCAGCTGTCAGCATTTCGTGACACTCCCTGTTCCCGAAGCGAATCCAACACGCCGGCTAGGCGATACGCTCATCAAGCGCCCCCCCAGGCCCGTTTCGGCCAGTTTTCCTCGGATTTCTGTGACGCTCAGGGTCATTCGGACCCCCTTCCCAGTCTTCTACGTTTGGAAAGCTACCGGGCTTGCGGGGATAGTGTCAAGAAAGATTGACGTATTTTCTAATTGACAGTAGTCAGCCTCAGGACGAAGCTACCCGTACAAGGGGGGGCACAATGAAGCCGACCACGGATAATGAGCGACAGGCCCGAGCGGAATATGTGGAATCGGATAACGCTTTCACGCTATATTCCCGCTCGGACATGGCAGACCCGGACCCCGATCATAGGGATGGGCCCGCTACGGCGGAACGGCGCTCCTTTTCAAAAGGTCGCTCCCTGCCGCTTCAGCGGGTGATCGAAACCGAGGTGATCCCTCGGCTCGTGTTAGCGCAGCGTGTCCTTGACAACCCGGTGCATGAACCCGTGCAACCCCACCCTGCAGCCCCCACGCCAGAAGATGTCGAAGCCTTCGCGGCCCTGGCACGGCTGGGTAATACCGACAACGCCATCACTTTCATTGATGCTTTTTGCGCGCGCGGCCTGCCAATTACGCAGGTTTATCTTGGCCTCCTGGCGCCAGCCGCCCGACTTCTTGGTGTTTGCTGGGAAGATGATGTTTGTGACTTCACGGAAGTCACTATTGGGCTGCGCTGCCTGCATGCCGTATGCCATGCGCTCGAACCGCGCTTCGCACCGGTGGGCCAAGCCGCCCGATCGGGCCGACGGATTCTGCTGGCGCCCGCCCCGGGGGAACAGCATGGCTTTGGCCTGACCATGGTGGAACAATTCTTCCGTCGCGGTGGCTGGGAAACCTGGATCGATGGCGGGACTGATAGAGACGCCCTGCTCGCCATGGTGGCCGAAAAGCATTTCAGCCTGATCGGTTTTTCCCTAGGTGGCGAAACGCATATCGAAAGCCTGGCTAGCCTTATTCGTGATGTTCGCCGGGTATCGCGCAATGCCAATTTGGGCATCCTGGTGGGTGGCCCCTTATTGTTGCAGGAACCGCTACTGGTAAAGCGCCTTGGCGCCGATGCCACGGCGCGGGATGCGGAAGAAGCCGTGCTGCAGGCCGAAGCATTACTGGCCTTACAGGGACGAGGAAGTGAGAGATTGCCAGGCTAAGGGCCCCGGCAATGCGACAGAAAGCGTCGCCTCCGCTTGTTTTCTCCGGCGTCCTGAAGAAAAGACGCTGTTCCTAACAGAAGGTTCCCAATTTCCGTGAAGACGTTCCTGGCACCCCGCAAATCGCTCGGAGATTTGGATGCTGACGCCGCAGCCTCCTTGGTCTCGGCTGCGGCCGATATGGCGTTGGTTGTGGATGAACAGGGCGTCATTCGCGATATTGCCTTCAGTAATCAGGAATTATCCAAAGCGCTGGGCGGGCATCAGGCTTGGCTTGGGCGGCCTTGGGCGGAAACCGTCACCACAGAAAGCCGCCCCAAGGTTGAAGCACTGTTGAGCGGCGCGCCCACCGAAGCGAAGTGGCGCAATATCAATCAAGTGTCCGAAGGCGGCGAATCCGTACCGTTGCTTTTTGCCGCTGTACCACTGCAACGCGGCAATCGGCGCGTGGTTTTTGGCCGCGACCTAAGTGCCCAGTCACGCCTGCAACAAAGATTGCTGGAAACCCAGCAATCCATGGAACGCGATTACGCAAAGCTGCGCCAGGCGGAGACGCGTTACCGCCTGCTGTTCCAGCTTTCCGCTGACGCAACCTTGATCGTTGATGGCGCTTCCGGCCGGGTGACCGAGGCCAATCCGGCTGCGGAACAGCTTTTCGGCCGGCAATCGCGCCGCGTGATTGGCAGGCCCCTGCTTGATGCCTTCAACGCGGAAAGCCGCCAGGCCGTGCAATCCCTTTTGGCATCCGTGCGAATCGCGGGCCGGGGCGATGAAGTGGCTGCGCAACTCGCCGATTCGGGGCGGGAAGTAACCATTGCCGCCACCAGCTTCCGCCAGGATGGCGCTTCGGTGCTGCTGGTGCGGCTTTCACTGGCCGGCGCTGACCAGCCGGCGGGGCTTACCACCGCCAAAGCGCAAATGCTGAAATTGGCTGAAAACCTGCCCGATGCCTTTGTGATCACGGATCAGAATGGCTTGGTGATTTCCGCCAATGGCGCTTTTTTGGATTTGGCCGAGCTTGGTTCGGAAGAACAGGCGCGCGGCGAATCGCTGGAACGCTGGCTGGGCGGCCAGGGCATCGAAATTGAAGTCCTGCTATCCAATCTCCGCAATCGCGGCACCGTCAGGCTGTACAACACCACGCTACGCGGCGCGATGGGCGCGCGGGTTGAGGTGGAAATCTCCGCTGTCACCGTCACCCATGGCGGGCAGGAAGTATTTGGCTTTTCCATCCGCGATATTGGCGCGCGGGTTGCCGAACCGCGGCAGATCGGGGCGCATGCGACACGTTCAGTGGAACAGCTGACGGAATTGATCGGGCGCGTGCCGCTGAAGGATCTGGTGCGTGACGCGACGGATGCGATTGAACGGCTTTGCATTGAAGCCGCGCTTCAGCTTTCCGGTGATAATCGCGCTTCGGCGGCCGAAATGCTCGGGCTCAGCCGACAAAGCCTTTATGTGAAGCTGCATCGCTATGGGCTCGGCGATCTCGGCAGCGATACGGGCGATCAGGGCTAGGTCGCGCGATGGCGGGCCAAGCTGCCTCTGCCGCGACCGCCCCCGCCCCGCGGATGAAACCGGCGGCGGTTCTGGAATTACTGAAACCGATCACTTGGTTCCCGCCCATGTGGGCCTTTGGCTGCGGGGTTGCTTCCGCGCATGGCGGCTTCACCCAGCATTGGCCGCTCGTTCTGCTTGGCGTGATCCTCGCTGGCCCATTGGTTTGCGCCATGAGCCAAGCGGCGAATGATTGGTATGACCGGCATGTGGATGCAATCAATGAACCGCATCGCCCAATACCTTCTGGCCGGATTCCTGGCCGCTGGGGTTTGTATATTGCGCTGTTCTGGACGCTGCTTTCGCTGATTGCCGCTTTGCCGCTGGGCGCTTGGGGTTTTGGCGCGACGATCATCGCGGTTGCTCTCGCCTGGGCCTATAGCGCGCCACCGTTTCGGCTGAAGGCGAATGGCTGGTGGGGAAACCTCGCTTGCGGCTTGGCTTATGAAACCCTGCCTTGGGTCACTGCGGCCGCCATCATGTCTGGCGGCGCGCCAGATTGGCGCGTGCTGCTGGTGGCGCTGCTTTATGGCCTTGGCGCGCATGGCATCATGACGCTGAATGACTTCAAGGCGATTGAAGGCGACAGGCGCATGGGTGTGCTTTCGCTCCCCGTGCAATTGGGCGCGGAACGCGCAGGGCTGGTCGCCTGTATTTTTATGGCGCTGCCGCAACTTGTGGTGATTGGCCTTTTATTCGCCTGGGATGCGCCCTGGCACGGCGCCGCAGTTGCGCTTTCCCTGTTGACCCAGCTTGGCCTGATGCGGCGCATGTTGCGCGACCCCCGCGCGCTGGCGCCTTGGTATAATGGCACGGGCGTATTGCTTTACGTGATTGGCATGCTGATCAGCGCCTTGGCTCTGGCCAATCTGACAGGAGGCTCAGCATGACCCCTGCCCCGCTTGGCTGGCTTGGCATTATCCGTCTTGGTTTGGTGCAAACCGCACTTGGCGCGATTGTGGTGCTGACAACCTCCGCCCTTAATCGCGTGATGGTGGTGGAATTGGCGCTGCCCGCGACGCTGCCGGGAATTTTGGTTGGGATCCATTACGCGCTGCAAATGCTACGCCCACGCATGGGCTATGGGTCTGATATGGGTGGGCGGCGCACGCCCTGGATCATTGGCGGCATGGCGGTGCTGGCGCTTGGCGGCGTTCTGGCCGCAGCGGGCACGGCGCTGATGGGGGAAGCACTTTGGGCGGGCATCGCACTCGCCGTGTTTGCCTTCCTGATGATTGGCGCGGGCGTTGGCGCGGCAGGGACTTCGCTCCTGGTGCTGCTTGCGGCACGCACCGCACCCGCGCGCCGCGCCGCCGCCGCTTCACTGGTTTGGATCATGATGATTGCGGGCTTCGTGGTGACTACCGCGATTGCCGGGCGGCTGCTTGATCCCTATTCGCCTGCGCGTCTGATTGCCGTTGCCGCTGGCGTTTCCGCCATTGCCTTCACCCTGGCGACGCTGGCTGTTTGGGGCATGGAAGGCGCACGCGCCGCGCGCCCGGAAGCAAGCGAAGCCGCCAAGCCCCCCTTCCGCCAGGCATTGCGCGAAGTTTGGGCGGAACCGGAAGCGCGGCGCTTCACCATTTTCATCTTCGTCTCAATGCTCGCCTATAGCGCACAGGATCTGATCCTGGAGCCTTTCGCCGGCGCCATTTTTGGCCGCAGCTTGGGCGAGACCACGCGCATTTCATCCCTGCAACATGCGGGCGTGCTGGTGGGTATGATTACCATTGCGCTGATAGGCAGCGCGCGTGGTGGGCGCTGGGCGGGAACACTCCGCTTCTGGACCATTGCCGGATGCTTGGCCTCCGCAGCCATGATGCTGGCGCTTTCCATTGCGGGGCAGTTCGGTGCGGCCTGGCCGCTCAAGACCAGCTTCTTCGCGCTTGGTGTGGCGAATGGTGTTTTCGCCGCCGCCGCCATTGCTTCCATGATGCAAATGGTCGCGCGCGGGCATGAATCGCGCGAAGGCACGCGCATGGGGCTTTGGGGTGCGGCGCAGGCTGTGGCCTTTGGGTTTGGCGGGCTGGCGGGCGCGGCGGCGGTGGATATCGCGAAATTCGCGCTTGGCCATGCGGAAGGCGCTTATGCCGCCGTGTTCATCATTGATGCGGCCTTGTTCATCACCTCCGCATTACTCGCCGCGCGCATCAATCGCCCAGAAATCAGCAAGACCGGTGGCTTCGGCCCAATGGTACCGGCAAGGTAAGGGAAATGGCCATGCAAACATATGATGTCATTGTGGTCGGTGGCGGGCCATCCGGGGCCACCGCGGCGGATGATTTGGCCCGCCGAGGCCGTTCCGTGCTGCTGCTGGATCGCGCGGGACGCATCAAACCCTGTGGTGGCGCCATTCCGCCACGCCTGATCCGCGATTTCGCCATTCCCGATGAATTGCTGGTGGCGAAGATCAATTCCGCCCGCATGGTCGCCCCCAGCGCCAAATCCGTGGATATGCCGATTGATGGCGGTTTCGTCGGCATGGTGGACCGCGAGGATTTCGACGAATGGCTGCGCGAACGCGCCGCACGTGCCGGCGCGGAACGCCAAACCGGCAGTTACGACCGCATTACCCGCGATACGGATGGCACTGCCATTGTGCATTGGGAAGCGAAGGATGGTTCCACCGGTGCCGCACGCGCGCGACTAGTGATTGGCGCGGATGGCGCGCGTTCCCAGGTGGCGAAGCAGGAAGTGCCAGGCGGGGATAAGGTGCGCTGCGTTTTCGCCTATCATGAAATCGTACGCTCTCCGCCCAATGGCGGATCCGCCGATTTTGATGCCAAGCGCTGCGATGTCTATTACCAGGGCAAGCTTTCGCCCGATTTTTACGCTTGGGTCTTCCCGCATGGCGATACCACCAGCATCGGCACCGGTTCCATGCAAAAGGGTTTTTCGCTGCGCGGATCAGTGGCCGAACTCCGCCGCGATCTTGGCCTCACGGATGCGGAGACTATTCGCCACGAAGGTGCACCCATTCCGCTGAAGCCGCTCAAGCGCTGGGATAATGGCAAGGACGTGATCCTAGCCGGTGATGCGGCGGGGGTGGTGGCGCCCGCTTCTGGTGAGGGAATTTACTACGCCATGTATGGCGGCAGGCTCGCTGCCGATGCAGCGGAGGAATGCCTGAATACCGGCGATGCACGGGCGCTCGCCGGCGCGCGCAAGCGCTTCATGAAGGCGCATGGGCGGGTCTTCTGGGTGCTCGGCATCATGCAGTATTTCTGGTATTCATCCGATAAGCGGCGCGAGAAGTTTGTCTCCATCTGCGCGGATAAAGATGTGCAGCGCCTGACTTGGGAATCCTACATGAACAAGGAATTGGTCCGCCGCGATCCCCTTGCGCATGTGCGGATTTTCTTCAAGGATTTGGCGCATCTCTTTGGCCTCGCAAGGGCCTGAACAACAAAAAGGTTATTGAGGAATGGCGTCTCAGCCCATGCGCATCGGTACGCGCGGTTCCCCGCTTGCGCTTTGGCAGGCGCGGCATTTTGCGGCGCTGGCGCGCGCGGCCATTCCTGCGCTAGCGACTGACGGCGCGCTGGAAGAACATATCATCGCGACATCGGGCGATAAGGTGCAGGATAAGCGCCTGGCTGATATTGGCGGCAAAGGGCTTTTCGCCAAGGAAATCCATGAGGCGCTGTTGGATCGCCGCATTGATGTCGCGGTCCATAGCCTCAAGGATCTGGAAACCGAATTGCCGCCGGGCATTGTGCTGGCCGCAGTGCTGGAACGCGAAGACCCGCGCGATGCGCTGATATTGGGGCCGGGATGCGCCGCGCCGCAGGCGCATGATCCGCTGGCGGCACTGCCGCAAGGCGCCCTGGTCGGCACGGCTTCCGTGCGCCGGCAAGCACAATTGCTGAATCGCCGGCCTGATCTGCGCGTTGATATCATTCGCGGCAATGTGCAAACGCGGCTTGGCCGCGTGGCGGCGGGCGATTTCACCTGTTCCTTACTCGCGCTTGCGGGCTTGAAGCGCCTTGGCATGGCGGATCGCGCGCAAGTGGTGCTGGAAGCGGAAGCCATGCTGCCCGCCGCCTGCCAAGGCATTGTTGGCATCACGGCGCGCTCCGACGATACCGCAACACTTGAACTGCTCGCGCGCATTGAACACAAGCCAAGCCGCGCGGTGGCCGATGCGGAACGCGCGCTGCTTGGCGCGCTGGATGGTTCCTGTCGCACACCCATTGGCGCCCATGCCGTGCTTCTGCCCGATGGGCAACTTCGGCTGCATGGGCTTGTGGCGCGTGCCGATGGCAGTTTCCTGCGGCGCAATATGGGTGAAGCCGCTGCCGCCGATGGCCCGCGCCTGGGGCGGGACTTGGCCGCTGCGCTGAAGCGCGAAAGCCCTGCGGATATTTTCGGCTGAGCGTCAGCTCAGTCGCGCCAGCGGCGCCATAAATCCCAGGCATGGGCAAAAAATGCGGCGGTCATGGCGAGGGAGACAAAGCCCCACCAGGCGCCGGTGAGCGCCGCGCGCAAAGCCAGCGCGAAAAATACGCCAGGCAGTACCAAGGCAAAGACAGATCGCGGCGCCAACCCCCGCCCAGTGAGCCACCAGAAGCCGAGCAGCGCCAAAGCCTCAAGCAGCAGCACCGCCACCATCAAATCGGCCACTTGGCCTGAGGCGAAGAAGGCAGCGAAATCCGGCATGGCGCGGCGTTCAGGCTTCCGCCGGCACGGCAAAGCCTTCCGGCGCCTTGCCTTCCACATGGCGCTGCCACATCAGGCGAAAGGCTGCTTCCAAATGCCGCGTGAAGCGCGGCGTGTCGAAAAGCGGTGCGCCTGGCAAAGCAGCGGCAAGCTTTGCCTTGAGCGCCGCGGCACGCGCAGCGTCTTGGCCAAGAGCCACGGCCAGCGCCTCATATGCCGCTGTATCGCGCGTGATCATCTCGGGCAGGCCAACAGCTTTCAAAAGGCTTGCTGCCACGCGCCCGGCAAAGGCCTCGCCCATTTGCGTCAGCACTGGCAGCCCAGCCCAAAGCGCATCACTCGCCGTGGTATGCGCGTTATAGGGCAGCGTATCGAGGAAAAGATCCGCAAGCCGATGCGGCGCGAGATGCTGCGCTGATGGGAGCGATGGCCCAAAGACCAGCCGCGCCGGATCCACGCCCTGCGCTTGTGCAGCAGCACGCAGCCGCGCCATGGCGTCTTCTTCATTGCGCAAAAGCCACAAGACGGAACCAGGCACGGCGGCTAGAATACGCATCCAGGACGCGAAGATTTCCGGCGTGATCTTATAGGCGTTGTTGAAGCAGCAATAGACAAAGCCTTCCTTCGGCAGTCCGGTTTCGGCGCGCGATGGCGTTTCGGGCGCGATGGCGCGGCGGTCATCATTTGCCTGATAACTATCGGGCAAATGGATGATTTTCTCGTCATAGAAGGGCTGCTGATCCATCGGCAGGACGGTGGAATCGGCCAGAATGTAATCCAGGAAATCAGCACCTACCGTACCCGGATAACCAAGATAGCTCACCTGCAGCGGTGCCACCCGCGCGGCAAAGGGGCCAAGCCGCGCATCCTGCGTATAGCCCTTAAGATCAATGGCGATATCAATCCCGGCCTTGCGCGCCGCGGCAATGATCGCACCATCAGAAAGCCTGGCGCATTCATGGAAATGATCCACGGTGGCGCGGGCGCGCGCGCGCATCGCATCTTCAATCTCTGGCCCGTAGGAAAAGGCGTGGATTTCGAAAGCATCGCGGTCGTGGCATTCAAGCACGCCGACCAGCAGATGCATGGTGGCGTGGTTGTGCAAATCAGCCGAGAAATAGCCGATCCGCAGCTTGTCGCGCGGCGCCGCCGGCGGGGGCTTGGCTGCAGGCGCAAGCGGCAGGGTTTCACGCGTATAGGCGCGCGCGGCAATCTGGTGCAGTTCCGGATCATCGCAAATGCCAAGCAGCGCGAAGGGGTTGGCGGTATATTGCCGCGCACGCACGCGATCCAACAGAAATTGCCGCTGTTCCGGCAGGCCGCCCCAATCCCAGCGCCGCTGCTTCGTATAGACCAAGGATGAAAGCGCTTCCGTGACACCGGGGTCGAGTGCCACGGCTTTTTCAAACCGCGCCACGGCTTCCGTTTGCCGGTTCAGCGCATTCAGCGAATTGCCTTCATAATTCAGCGCTTCCGCCGAATTCGGGTCCAGCGCCAGCACGCGTTCATAACAGGCCAGCGCTTCTTCATGCCGATTGAGCAGCGCCAGCGCATTGCCAAGGTTCAGATGCGCATTGGCTGCGCGCGGCGCGATTTCAATGGCGCGGTGATAGATCTCAATCGCCTCAGGCAGGCGGCGCAGTGCCTTCAGCGCAACGCCCTTGCCGATCAAAGCGTCTGCATCACGCGGATCAAGCGCAATCGCGGCATCAAGCGCCGCAAGCGCTTCCTCATGGCGGTTCTCACCACTTAACGCGAGGCCCTTGCCGATCAGCGCCTTGGACGCGGGCGGTTTGGCGGCGGCAAGCCGTTCAAACAACCCAAGTGCGCGGGGATAATCGCGAAGCCCCAGAAAGCCAGAGCCGAGTGAGAGCAAGGTTTCAAGACTGGCGCGCTGCTTATCCAGAAAGCCGGTCAGAAACATCACCGCGTCGCGATGCTGCCCGAGCATTTGCAATAAATCAGAAAGCCGCGCGGCGGCGCGTGAATGGCCGGGTTCCAAAGCCAGCGCGGCGCGAAAGGCTTCCAGCGCGCCCGGCGCATCGCCAAGCCGGAAGCGGCAAAGCCCGCGATTGACATGGAAATCGCCATCAATGCCGGCAAAGCCGCGCGCGATAATGTCATCATAAGCCACGCTGGCGCGCTGGATATCACCCACTTCCAGCAACGTATCCGCCAGGTTGAAATGCGCAAAGGCAAAGCCGGGTTCGGCCTTGATTGCCGCACTAAAGGCTTCAACTGCCGCGGCCTTATCGCCGCCAGCGCGCCGCGCATTGCCGAGATCATTCAATAGCGCAGCATTGGGCGGCGCGAGGCCCGCAGCGCGTTCAAGAACCTCCCTCGCCGGCGCGACTTCCCCGCGGCCGAAAAGCGCAAGGCCGAGCAAACGATTGGCCTCGGCATGCTGTGGCTGCTGCTGCAAAAAGGCGCGATACCCCGCAATGGCCGCATCCAGATTACCGGCCTGATGCTGGCGAAAAGAGGCTTGCAAATCGGGCGAGGCCAAGGCGATTCCTTCCGGGCTGAAACGGCGCTTCTTTCCTTGCCCGGAAAAGCCCCTGCCCGTCCAGCAGGCGGGGCAATGCTTATCTTTTAGAACAGCGACATCTGTCCCCCGGGCACCGCAAAGCGCGCGCAATCCAGCGCGCCCGCCCCACCGCCGCGCCTTTCCAGGCCAAGCCGACGCATGGCAACCGCAAAGCGCTGCGCCAGCAATTCCGCATAGGGCCCGCTGCCAGTTTGGCGCTGGCCAAAGCGGCTGTCATAAAGCGCGCCGCCGCGCGTCTGGCGGATCAGGGATAGCACGCGGGCTGCGCGGTCCGGCATGTGGCGCGCCAGCCATTCCTCAAAAATCTGCTTGATTTCCAAAGGCAGGCGCAACAGCACATAGCCCGCGCTGGTCGCGCCCGCCGCTGCGCCCTGTTCCAGCAGCTTTTCCAATTCCATGTCATTCACCGCCGGGATCATGGGTGCCGCCAGAATAGCCGTGGGCACCCCCGCCGCCGAAAGTTCCCTGATCGCCTGCAACCGCCGCGCCGGCGTTGCCGCGCGCGGTTCCATGATGCGCGCCAAGCCAGTGTCCAGCGTGGTGATGGAAAGGCAAACCCGCACCAGGTTGCGGCTGGCCAGGCGTTGCAGAATATCCATATCGCGCAGAACGCCTGCGGATTTGGTGACGATGGTGACCGGGTGGCTGAAGCGGTCCAGCACTTCCAGCACTGCCCGCGTCAGCCTCAATTGGCGTTCCACCGGCTGATAGGGATCAGTATTGGCGCCAAGCGCGATGGGGCGGGGCTGGTAGCCAGGCTTGCGCAACTCCTTTTCCAAAAGCGCGGCGATATCCGGCTTGAACATCAGCCGCGTTTCGAAATCGAGCCCCGGCGACAGCCCCAGATAGGCGTGGGAAGGCCGCGCATAGCAATAAACGCAGCCATGTTCGCAGCCGCGATAGGGGTTGATGGACCGATCAAAGCCAAGATCGGGGCTTTCATTGTAGCTCAGCGCCGATTTGGCGCGGTCTTCGGTCAGGCTGGTGGGCAAGGGCGGCAATTCGGCGAAGCTTTGTTCCAGCGTGGCCCAGCCATCATCAAAGGCCTCCCGCCGCATGGCTTCAAAGCGCACCGGCGGGTTGGAAACGGCGCCGCGCCCCTTGCGCGCCAGCGACGGCATGGCGAAGGCGCTTTCACCCTGGGCAAGGTTGGGCATACCATCGGGCATGGATGTTCCCCTTTCCGAACCCCGACAGAGTGCCGACATGCGCCTCCTGAGTCAAGAACAAAATAAGAACAAATGAACCTACTGCCCGCCTCCGCCCTGATCCCGACGCTGAATGCCGCGGCAACCCTGCCGGCGACGCTCGCGGCTTTGCGCGGCAGCGTAGCGGAAATCATCATTTCCGATTGCGGCAGCACGGATGGCACGCCCGATATCGCGCGGGAACACGGCGCGCTGGTGATCCCCGCCGCCCGCGGGCGCGGCGTGCAGCTACGCGCGGCGGCCGAGGCCGCAACTCAACCTTGGCTGCTCGCGCTACATGCCGACACAAAGCCCGGGCCGGGCTGGCAGGCGGCCATCGCAGATTTCATCGCGCGCCCCGCAGTCGCAGCTGAGGCCGGCTATTTCCGCTTCACCCTGAATGATCCCGCACCCGAAGCCCGGCGCCTGGAAGCCATGGTGGCTTGGCGCTGCCATTGGCTTGGCCTGCCCTATGGCGATCAGGGCCTGTTGATTGGCCGGGATTTCTACCGGGCGCTTGGCGGTTATGAGGCGATACCGCTGATGGAAGATGTGGCACTCATCCGCCGCATTGGCCGCAAGCGCCTGGTGGCGCTGCCGGCCGATTTCATCACCTCGGCCGAGAAATGGCAGCGGGATGGCTGGTATGCGCGATCAGCCCGCAACCTGTTTTGCCTGTCCCTTTGGTTTGCAGGCTTCGCACCGGAACGGATCGCAGGCTTCTATGCACGCCGGCGCTGATCGGCTTTGCTGAAACCATGCACCGCCCGGTTGTGATCATTTTCGCCCGCGCGCCTCGGTTGGGTGCGGTGAAACGCCGCCTGGCCGCGGGCATTGGCGCGCGCGGTGCGCTGCGCTTCTACCGCGCCATGTTGGCGGCCACCGCCTGGCCCATTGCGCGGGATAGCCGCTGGCGAACCATCCTTGCCATCACGCCGCCTGGGGCGCGGGCAGATTGGGCGCGCCTGGCACCGCCTGGCACACCACGCATGGCGCAGGTTGCGGGCGATTTGGGGCAACGCATGGAAAAGGCGCTGGCCCCCTTCCCGCGCGCCATTCTGATTGGCAGCGACATCCCCGGCCTTGGCCCCGCCGATATCGCCGCCGGGTTCCGCGCGCTGGGGCGGGCAGATGCGGTGTTTGGCCCGGCTTTGGACGGTGGCTATTGGCTGGTGGGTTTTGGGCCGCGCCGCCCTCATAAACCATTTGCCAAGGCGCGCTGGTCCAGCCCCAATGCCCTGGCCGATACCATGGCCAATTTCCACCGCCATCGCATCGCATTGCTGCCGCCCAAGCGGGATGTGGATAGCGCCGAGGATTTGGTGGCATTCATCCCAAGTGCGCTGCCTTAGCCACTGAAGCATAATTTATTGCTTTAAATTGACAGAAATTTAAGTTTAGCAACCTAGGCTTTCATGGGGAGGTACCCAATGGAACCTACAAGCAACACAACCGATGATAGCGGGCGCGACTGCCGCCAGCGCATCGCCACGCATTTGCAGGATTTGCACCGCGTCCATCTGGCGCTCGCCGAAGACAGCCGCGCGCTTAAGCACTTCACCACTGAAGGCAATGCGCGGGTGGAATTGGAATTGGCCGCCGAAATGCTGGAACTCTATATGGCGTCCAGCGCGGCGTTTCTGGAAAATATGCGCGGGCGCTTTGAAGCGCGATTGCCGCTATTGCGCCGGGGAGAACCCGCCTTTGGCAACCATCCGGAACGCGCACCAGAACATGGCGCCTTTTGGCTAAGCTTCTCTCGGCTTTGCGCGGTATTGCGTCGCGCCAGCCGCCATGTCGAAGTCTGACCACAGCGACTTTTTGCAGCGGCATGGCGTGCGTAAAGACACGCCGCTGTAATGGCTTCAGGCGTTGCTCGCGATGCAAACGTTCTAATTCAGGATGCGGATCGCGGCCTGTTCATAGCTTGGCACCAAGCCAATCCATTCATAGGCACGGCCCGTGCTCGCGATGAATTCGGAAAACGCCTTATGTTCATGATGCTGCCAGCCGGGGTAATTCAGGTATTCGTCAAAGACGATCACCGTACCGGCAATGATCCTATCCTTTAATTGCGCCAGAACGGTCTGGGTCGAGGAATAAAGATCGCAATCAATATGCAGGAAACTCACGGGTTGATCGGGATGGGCGTCCAGAAAAGCGGGCAGGCTGCGGTCAAACCATCCCGGCACTAGCGTGACATTGCCCGGCACGGCCGGCAGACCTTCTGTTTTGAAGGTGCCAGTATCGAAACCCGGCCGCCAATATTCCGGCAGGCCTTCGAAGGAATCGAAGCCATA
>CAIMVB010000161.1 GCA_903844785.1 uncultured Rhodospirillales bacterium
CAACTGCTGATGGTTATATCTGCATTTCCGCCAATACGGATGCGCAGGCGCATGCGTTTTTTGATGCCATTGGCCGGTCCGAATTGAAGGCCGATCCGCGCTTTGCCACCATTGCCGGGCGCACCGCCAATACGCGCGATTATTTTGCCATTCGCGCGGGCGGGCTTAAGGGCAAAACCTCCGCGGAATGGCTGGAGATTTTTGATCGGCTTGATGTTCCGGCCTCTCCCTATAACACCATTGCGGGCTTGCTGGATGATCCGCATTTGCGCGCGGTTGGCATGGTGCGGGAAGAAGAACACCCGACCGAAGGTGCGACTTACGCCATTGGCCAACCCAATCGCTTTTCCGGCGGCAATGCGCCTTCCGGGCGCGCGGCACCTCGGCTCGGCCAGGATGGCGCGGCCTTACTGGCGGAAGCGGGTATGAGTGCGGATGAGATCGCGGCGCTTAAGCGCGATGGCGTACTAATCGAAGCGCAATGAAGATCACAACAACACCAAGGAAACACCCATGACCCGCCCCTTTGAAGGCATCCGTATTATAGACGCGACGCATGTGCTGGCAGGCCCTTTCGCCGCCTACCAATTAGGTCTGCTCGGCGCGGATGTGATCAAGATTGAACACCCAAATGATCCTGACCAAAGCCGCGTCAGCGGGGGGGATTGGGAACTCAATCGCGCAGGCATGGGCAGCTATTATCTGACGCAGGGATCGAATAAGCGCAGCATGACGCTTGATCTGAAGCAGGACGCAGCGCGAGAGATTTTCCGCAAGCTGATCGCGGGCGCCGATGTTCTGGTGGAAAATTTCCGCCCCGGTGCCTTCGCTGCCTTGGGCCTGGGCTATGAGGATTTGCTGAAAATCAATCCCCGCCTGATCTATTGTTCCATCTCGGCTTTTGGTCACGGTGGCCCGCGCGGCGAACAAACCGCTTATGATCACGTGATCCAGGCGACATCGGGCATCATGGCCTGCACCGGCACGCCGGAAGTGAACCCCATCAAATTCGGCGCACCGGCGATTGACTATGCCACAGGCACCATGGGCGCCTTTGCTCTTTCGGCGGCGCTATTCCAGCGTGAGAAAACCGGACAAGGCCAGCATATTGATCTTGCGATGTTGGATGTCGCTATCATGATGATGGCAAGCCATGTCACTTC
Organism: uncultured Rhodospirillales bacterium; assembly: GCA_903844785.1. GTDB lineage: Bacteria > Pseudomonadota > Alphaproteobacteria > Acetobacterales > Acetobacteraceae > Neoroseomonas. The sequence continues at coordinate 1,164 of CAIMVB010000161.1, forward strand.
CTATGCGCGCAGCGGCAAGCCCGCGCGCCCGCGTGGTAATGACCATGAATACTCGACCAATAGTTGCTACGAAACCGCCGATGGCCTGGTGATGATTGGCGCGAGCAATCTGCGCCAGCAGCGCCGGCTTTGGCATGCGCTCGGGCGGCCCGATATGGCGAAGGACAGCAATGAAGCGCGCCATGCTGATCGCGCGCATGAAGCGGCAACGCTCGCTGAGCTTTTGAAGGCAAAGACCGCCGCGGAATGGGAAAGCTATTTGCAGGCGCGCCATGTGCCGGCCGGGCGCGTGCGTAATCTGGCGGAATCACTTGCTGATCCGCAGGTGCAGGGGCGCGGCGTAGTGCATCGCTTTGAAGCCGCACCAGGCGTGACAGGGCCATTTTCCGTGCCCGTTGCCGCGTTTGGTTTTGACCATGGCGGGCCGCGCGTGGATACGCCGCCGCCACAGCTTGGCCGCGATAATGATGCCATCCTGGACGAGCTTGGTTATGATGATGCCGCACGCGATAAGCTGCGCGCCAGCGGCGCGATTTGAAACAAGGGGGAAGCCATGACCGAATTCATCTTCGACCATATCCATCTGCGTAGCCCCGATCCTGAGGCGACGGCGGTATTCTACGAACGCATGTTCGGCGCTGAGGTTTTGCGTTCCATGCAACAGGGCGAACCGCGCGTGGATATCCGCCTTGGCGGGCAGATTATTTTCATCGCACCCATCAAGGGCGATGGTACGGCGCCGGCGCCCAGCATGCCCTATCGCGGCTTGGAGCATATCGGCCTTGCCGTCACCGGCATTGACCAGGTGGTGGCAGAATTGAAAACCAAGGGCGCCGAATTCACCATGGAACCCACCTCCATCCGCCCTGGCATTCGCATTTGCTTTGTGCGCGGGCCGGAAAACGTCGCCATTGAATTGCTGGAACGCAGCGCCTGAGCATTCTGGTCATTGGGGCCGGCCCCGCCGGGCTGATGGCGGCGGAAGCCGCGGCACAATCCGGTGCCGCGGTGATAGTGGCCGATCACATGCCATCCCCCGCGCGCAAGCTGCTGATTGCTGGGCGCGGTGGGTTGAACCTGACGCATTCGGAACCGCTGACGCCCTTTCTGCAACGCTATGGCAGCGCAGCGCCGCATCTTGCACCCTTCATCCACGCCTTCCCGCCTGAAGCGTTGATCGCCTGGGCCGAAGGCCTGGGCCATCCTTGCTTCGTCGGCTCCTCAGGCCGCGTTTTTCCGCGCACCATGAAGGCTTCACCGCTGCTGCGCGCCTGGATGGCGCGGTTGGGCGCGCTTGGCGTGCGCCTGCTGCCGCGCCATCGCTGGTTAGGCTTCGCGCCTAATGGTGCGGCGCGTTTCGCAACACCGGAAGGTGAAAAGCATATCGAAACTGCCACTACTATCTTGGCGCTTGGTGGCGCTTCCTGGCCCAAATTGGGATCGGATGGCACTTGGCCCGCGTTATTACCGGGCATCGCCACGCGCCCCTTCGTGCCGGCCAATATGGGTTTCGTCATTGCCTGGTCTGATTATCTGCGGCAGCGCTTCGCCGGTACGCCGTTGAAGCGCATTGCACTTTCCTTTGAAGGCATCACCCAGCGTGGTGAGGCGATGATTACCGAAGCTGGCATTGAAGGCGGCGCGATCTATGCGCTGAGCGCCACTTTGCGTGATGCTTTGGCGCGTCAGCAGGCCATTACGCTTTCGCTTGATCTTCGGCCTGATCTCAGTTTGCAGGATCTTGCCGCACGGCTGCGGGGCAGGCGCGGTAGTCTTTCGCTTTCAAATCATCTGCGGCGGAATGCGGGGCTTGCGCCAGTGGGCATCGCTTTGGTGCAGGAGGCGTTGAAGGACTCGGTGCCAGCGGATAATCTTGCCACCTTGATCAAGGCGCTGCCGCTGAAACTCACCGGGTGTTTTCCGATGGCGCGTGCTATTTCGGCGGCGGGTGGTCTTTGCTGGTCGGAGTTGGATGAAAGACTGATGCTGCGCGACATGCCAGGCGTTTTCGCTTGTGGCGAAATGCTGGATTGGGAAGCGCCAACGGGTGGCTATTTGCTGCAAGCCTGTTTCAGTACAGGGCGCGCGGCGGGCCTCGCGGCGGCTGCACGATAACTGAACAGCATACGAACAAATAGCAGCAGCGGAAAAACTACGCCCAGGTGGATACGCTGTACAGCTTTGTTGGATCGCGTCTGTTAAGAAGCCAAGTGCTCCACTTGGCGCAGCAATATCCTAAGGCTGCTTCATAAGCTGAACGCTTGACTCAACACCCAAGGCAGCGGCCAGAGTTTCAAGTCGGCGCAGCACGCTTTCGCCGGCGAAAACGCCACTTCCTTCCAGCAAGCGCAGCACCAAACGCCCGCCGCGGCGTTCAAGTGCAGTGCCCGCCAGCAGCACGGGCGTGCCGCCGGAAAGCGTATAGGCAAGGCGGAAGGCAGCGCCCAAAATTTCGGCCCGGCGCAGCGCGCCGACATCCAATAAAAGGCGTGCAGAAGGCAGGAAGGGCGCTTCTGCCTCGGCCTCATAACGCAGCGCCGCCGCCAGGGCCAGGAAGGCGCGGCCATGATGGTCAAAGCCAACACCTGGTTGGCGCAGCACGCGATAAAACGCATGTTCGGCGCGATAATCCGGGTGATCATGGCTGCCGATATCGCTCACCCAACAGGCCGCTTCGCGCAGCGCCGTTGCAAGCGGCGTTTCATCCTCAAACAGCGGCGCGGTCCAGGCGAAAAGCGCGGGCGGCATGGTGTGATCACGCCCAAAGCGCAGCGACATTTCCCGCGCCGCGCTCAGTAGCGGGTCACGCTTGCGCTCAGCCGTATCAAGCAGACGCGCATACCAACCTTCGCGCAGGCCATTCGCACTAAAAATTACGCGCCGCGCATTGGTGGCGCGCAGCAACCGGCGCAGTACCAGCGCGGCGAAGGGTAGATCCGCAATGCGCTTGCTGGGCGCGCCCGGCATGCGTTCCAAAGTACGGCGCGTGGCAGCCATCAATACGCCTGAAAGATCACGCGCTTCTTCGCGCGACAGCGCATAATGATGCACGATGGAAAGCGGATAGCCGGTTTGCGCCATATGCATGCGCGCCATGGCGCGCCAAGCGCCGCCTACCAGATAAAGGTCCCGTCCAGATGAGGTGCCAATCCAGGGCAATTGCGCCAATTCTTGGGCCACGATGGCGCGTGCCTTACCAATATCGGCCTTCGCGCGATCAGAAAGGCGGATGGTGCCAATCGGTAGGCTGCCTGTCTTGCCCTGCACACCCTGATGCAGTTCCACCAATTCCAAAGAACCGCCGCCGATATCGCCCAAAATCCCATCCGCACCGGGAAAGCCAAGCAGCACGCCATCAGCTGAAAGCCGCGCTTCCTCGTCACCCGTTAGAATATGGATCGGCACGCCCGGCAGCCTTTCGCCAAGCGCTGCGACAAACCCTGCGCCATTCGAAGCATCGCGCACCGCGGCTGTCGCCAGAACTTCAATGGGTGCGGCCCCCATGGCGCGCGCTACCGCATGGTAGCGCTGCATGATGGTAAGCGCCTGCGCCACCGCATCGGCATTAAGCTGCCCCGTATCATGCAGCCCGCGCCCAAGCCCCAGCACGGCCTTTTCGTTGAATATGGCAACCGGATTCCGCCCGCGCCCTTCAAACACCACCAGGCGTACGGAATTGGAACCCAAATCCACGACCCCGCAGCGCGCCGTCATGCCTGCAGCGCCCGCTTGCGAAAGAAGCTCGGTGCCGTCCATCAATCCTGCTTCACGCGATCTTGTCGCGGGCGGCGCGTACTGCGGGCAAGAGCGCTGCCGCGCCCGGAAAGCGATGGGTTGGTCATGAAATAATCATGCGCGGAAACGCCATTTTCGGGTGCCACAATGCGCGCCCAGTGCCCATCCGGACCCAGCTGCCAGCTTTGCAGCGTATCCTTCAGATTGATCACCATGATCTGATCCAGCACTTGCGCATGCACCGTCGCGTTTTCCACCGGCACCATGGTCTCCACGCGCCAATCCATATTGCGCGCCATCCAATCGGCTGAGGAAATATACACTTTGGCGCGGCGCGATGGCAGCCGATGCCCATTGCCGAAGACATAAACGCGCGAATGTTCAAGAAAGCGCCCGACAATGGATTTGACGCGGATATTGTCTGAAAGCCCCGGTACACCTGGGCGCAGGCAGCAAATGCCGCGCACAATCGCATCCACCTTCACGCCCGCCTTTGATGCTTCGTAAAGCGCATCAATCAGCGTTTCATCCACCAGCGAATTCATCTTGATCCAGATCGCCGCCGGCTTGCCTTCCTTGGCGAAGGCGATTTCCTGACGGATCAGCGCGAGCAGCGTGGGGCGTGTGGTGAGCGGTGAGAAGGCAAGCTTTTCCATCGTCTCCGGCCGCGCATAGCCGGTCATGTAATTGAACAGCTTGGCGGCATCGCGCGTCAGCGCCGGGTCGGCGGTGAAATAGGAAAGATCCGTATAGATGCGCGCTGTGACGGGGTGGTAATTGCCCGTGCCGAAATGCGCGTAAGACCGCAAGGCCTGCCCTTCGCGCCGTACCACCAAACTCACTTTGGCGTGGGTCTTCAATTCGACAAAACCATACACCGTCTGCACGCCGGCGGCTTCCAATTCGCGGGCAAGTGCGATGTTGCGTTCTTCATCGAAGCGCGCCTTTAATTCCACAATGCCGGTCACACTTTTGCCGGCCTCGGCGGCTTCAATCAAAGCTTTGGCAATCGGGCTATCGCGCGTGGTGCGGTAGAGCGTTTGCTTGATGGCAATCACATTTGGGTCACGCGCGGCTTGCCGCAGGAATTGCACCACCACGTCGAAGCTTTCGTATGGGTGATGAACAACGATATCCTTGGCGCGAATGGCAGCGAAGCAATCGCCGCCGAAATCCAGGATGCGTTCGGGGAAGCGCGGCGTAAAGGGCGTGAACAAAAGATCAGGCCGGTCATCCACAATCAATTGCGTCAGATCAGAAAGCCCAAGCAGCCCATCCACCACAAAAACTTCCGATCGCGGCGCATCCAATTCCTCGGCAACGAAATCAAGAATATCGGGCGGCGTATTGGCGGTGATAGAAAGCCGGATAGCGCGCCCACGGCGGCGGCGCTTCAACGCGCTTTCATAGGAACGCACCAAATCTTCGGCTTCTTCTTCGAATTCCACATCGGTGTCGCGGATCAGGCGGAACAGACCGCTTTCGGCCATAATGAAGCCGGGAAAGAGGCGACCCAGAAACAAAAGAATCACATCTTCCAGCAGCACAAAGCGCATCGCCCCCGCGCCACGGCGCGATGGCAGGCGGATGAAGCGCTGCACCTGGGGCGGCAGCGGCAAAAGGGCGCGCATGGTGCCGCCATCTTCTTCGCGCACCAGTTTGAAAACTAGGCACAGCGCCAGGTTGGAGATGAAGGGAAAGGGATGCGCGGGGTCCACGGCGAGTGGCGTCAGCACGGGGAAGACGCGGTCCATGAACCATTCTTCCAGCCATTCGCGATCCGCATCCGTCAGGTCTGGCCGGTCCACAACGTTCAGATGCGCTTCCCGAAGGCGTGCGCGCAGCGCCTGCCAGGAATGCTGCTGG
>CAIMVB010000162.1 GCA_903844785.1 uncultured Rhodospirillales bacterium
GATCAGGCAACGCCTGAAGATGTGGAACGCATCCGCGCCAGCCTTGGCCTCGACCGGCCCTTTTTGATCCGGTTCGGGGAATGGGTCTGGCGTATTCTTCAGGGTGATCTCGGCGTTTCTATTTTCACCAATCTGCCGGTTTCCACCATGATCCAGCAGCGTATTGAACCTACGCTGTCGCTCATGATCATTACGCTGATCCTGGCGGTTTCGGTGGCCATCCCCATGGGGGTGATCGCCGCCTGGAAGCAGGGAACCGTGATTGACCGCACCGTGATGGGCTTCGCGGTGCTGGGCTTTTCCGTGCCGGTCTTCGTGGTGGGCTATGTGCTGGCTTATGTCTTTGCGCTGGAACTCGATTGGGTGCCGGTGCAGGGCTATACGCCGATCAAGCAGGGTTTCTTTCCCTGGTTCCAAAATCTGATCCTGCCGGCGGTAGCACTTGGTACAGTCTATATCGCGCTGATTGCACGCATCACCCGCGCCACTATGCTGGAAGTGCTGCAACAGGATTATATCCGCACCGCCCGCGCCAAAGGTGCTGGGCAGCGCAATATCCTGTTCCTGCATGCGCTGAAGAATGCCGCCGTACCGATCGTGACCGTGATTGGCATCGGCATCGCGCTGCTGATTGGCGGCGCGGTGGTGACCGAAAGCGTCTTCGCCATTCCGGGCCTTGGGCGCCTCACGGTGGATGCCATTCTGCGGCGCGATTACCCGGTGATCCAGGGCGTCGTGCTGCTGTTTTCCTTCGTTTATGTGCTGGTCAATTTGATGATTGACGTGCTCTACACCATTCTGGATCCGAGGATCAGATACTGATGTCCGCTTCCATCCTCGACCCCAAGGGCATCACTGCGGCCAATGTGGCCGTGGCGCCAACCCTGCCTGACATCATGCCTCCAGTGAAGGCGCGCAAAGGCTTCTTCGGCTTCATGCGTCGCCATCCCGCCATTGCCATTGGCGGGTCGCTGGTGCTGCTGATGGTGCTGGTTGCGATTTTCGCGCCGTTCCTCTTCACCACAGACCCGACCGCGCTTGCCCCCGCGCGGCGCACCCGTGAACCATCGGCGATGTATTGGTTCGGCACGGATATGCTGGGCCGCGATATTTATTCGCGCGTGCTTTATGGCGCGCGGGTTTCGCTGCTGGTGGGCTTTTCGGTCGCGGTGCTCGCTTCCATCATCGGCCTGACCATTGGCATGATCTCCGGCTTCATCCGTTGGGCCGATAGCATCATCATGCGCGTTATGGATGGCATGATGTCCATCCCGCCTATTCTGCTGGCCATCGCGCTAATGGCGCTCACGCGCGGTTCGGTGCAAAACGTCATTATCGCCATCACTATTGCGGAAATTCCGCGCGTCTCACGCCTGGTGCGCGGCGTGGTGCTATCGCTGCGTGAACAGCCCTATGTGGATGCGGCGGTGGCGGCGGGTACGCGCACGCCGGTGATCATCTGGCGCCATATCCTGCCGAATACGTTGGCACCGATTACCGTGCAGGCCACTTACATCTGCGCGTCGGCGATGATTGTGGAGAGTATCCTATCCTTCATCGGCGCCGGGACGCCACCCATCATCCCATCCTGGGGCAATATCATGGCCGAAGGGCGCGCACTTTGGCAGGTGAAGCCGTATATCGTGTTTTTCCCGGCCATCTTCCTTTCCATCACCGTGCTTGCGGTGAACCTGCTTGGCGATGGTCTTCGCGACGCCCTCGACCCGCGCATGGCAAAGAGGCTCTGAACCATGGCGATTCTCGAAATTGAAAATCTGCAAACCCATTTCCGCACGCCCGATGGCATCAACCGTGCGGTGGATGGCGTGTCATTCCATGTTGAAGCGGGGGAAACCCTGGCCGTTGTGGGCGAAAGCGGTTGCGGCAAATCCGTCACCGCCATGTCTATCCTGCGCCTGATCCCGGAACCGCCCGGCAAGATTGCCGGCGCCATCCGCTTCAATGGCAAGAACCTGCTTGATCTCTCGGAAGTCGAAATGCGCAGCATTCGCGGCAATGAGATCAGCATGATCTTCCAGGAACCCATGACGTCGCTGAACCCGGTGCTGACGGTTGGCCGGCAGATTGGGGAAACGCTGCGCCTACACCAAGGCATGTCAGCCCAGCAGGCAGAAGACCGCGCGGTGGATATGCTGAAGCTGGTCGGCATTCCGGAACCGGAACGCCGCGTGAAGGAATACCCGCACCAGCTCTCAGGCGGTATGCGGCAGCGCGTGATGATTGCCATTGCGCTGGCTTGCAATCCGAAGCTTTTGATCGCGGATGAGCCCACCACGGCGCTGGATGTGACCATCCAGGCGCAAATCCTGGACCTGATGCGCGACCTCAAGCACCGTGTCGGTGCTGCGATTGTGCTTATTACGCATGATCTTGGCGTGGTGGCTGAAGTGGCTGAGCGCGTTGTGGTCATGTATGCCGGCCGCAAGGTGGAAGAAGCCAAGGTTGGGCCTTTGTTCCGTACCCCGCGCCATCCCTATACCCAGGGCTTGCTCGGGTCTGTGCCGAAGCTCGGCTCCTCGTTGGACGGCACGGAAACGCGCTTGCAGGAAATCCCGGGCCTGGTGCCAAGCCTCAAGCAGAAGCTGCAAGGCTGCGTCTTTGCCAGTCGCTGCTCCTATGCCACCGATCTTTGCCGAAGCGTCGCCCCGGGCCTGGAAGAAAAAGCCCCCGGTCACATCGTCGCCTGTCATTATGCGCTGAAGGAGGCCGCCGCGGCATGAGCACGCCTCTGCTCGAGGTCAATGACCTCAAGAAACACTTCCCGATCCGCGCCGGCTTCCTCGGCGGTGTCACGGGCCATGTCTATGCCGTGGATGGCATTTCCTTCTCCATCGCCAAGGGGGAGACCCTGTCGCTGGTGGGTGAATCCGGCTGCGGTAAATCCACCGTCGGCAAGGCCATTCTGCGCCTGTTCGACATTACTGGCGGCCAGGTGATGCTGGATGGCACGCGCATTGATGACATGCCGGCCGCCACGCTCCGCCCCATGCGTCGGCGCATGCAGGTGGTGTTTCAGGACCCCTATTCCTCGCTCAATCCACGCATGCGGGTGCGGGATATCCTGGCGGAGCCTATCCGCAATTTCGGCTTGGCGAAGGATTCCGCTGATCTGGAAAAACGCGTGGGCGATTTGATGGACCGCGTGCGCCTGCCGCGCGATGCGGTGGGACGCTGGCCGCATGAATTCTCGGGCGGGCAGCGCCAGCGCATCGGCATTGCCCGTGCTTTGGCCGCCGAGCCCGATCTGATCATTTGCGATGAGGCTGTCTCGGCGTTGGATGTGTCTGTGAAGGCGCAGATTGTGAACCTGCTGCAGGATTTGCAGAAGGATCTGGGCCTCGCGCTGCTGTTTATCAGCCATGACCTCGCGATTGTGGAACACATGACGCATCGCGTGGCGGTCATGTATCTGGGCAAGATCGTGGAAGTGGCGCCGAAGCGCGAATTATTTGCCGCCCCCAAGCACCCCTATACGGAAGCGCTGCTTTCCGCCGTGCCGGTGCCTGAACCCGGCGCGCAGCGGGAACGCGTGATCCTGAAGGGCGATGTGCCGAGCCCGATCAACCCGCCCAAGGGCTGTCGCTTCCATACGCGCTGCCCCTATGCGTTTGACCGTTGCCGGCAGGATGAACCGGCGCTCCGGCAAACCGAACCCGGGCATTGGTCCGCCTGTCATTTGCATGACCGCCCGGCGGCGGAAAACCCGCTGGCCGGGGCCAAGGGCGCGGCGCTGATCGCCAAACACTGAAGTTTGCTTCAGCCCCTTGCCCGGAGGGTCCCTCTCCGGGCATGATTTCTTCTCGAAAAGCTTGACGAAGCCCCGCCGGGAAGGCGAGGCTAAGGGTTGAAACATCCCCGGCACCTAGGCCGGGCAGAAACATGGATTGGGAGACGCGCTATGCCGCAGGTGACGCTGACCGTGAATGGTCAAACCCATACGGCCGAAGTTGAAGGTCGTACGCTTCTGGTGGAGTTGCTGCGCGAAAAGCTGCGCATGACCGGCACGCATGTCGGCTGCGATACCAGCCAGTGCGGCGCCTGCGTGGTGCATGTGAATGGTGAAAGCGTAAAATCCTGCACAACGCTCGCGGTAATGTGCAATGGGGCGAATGTGACCACCATTGAAGGCCTCGCCGCCACCGATGGCACGCTGCATGTGATGCAGGAAGCCTTCCGCGAATACCACGCCCTGCAATGCGGCTTCTGCACGCCAGGCATGGTGATGAGCGC
>CAIMVB010000163.1 GCA_903844785.1 uncultured Rhodospirillales bacterium
CGCACGGCAGCAGTGATGGCGGGCGGGTCCGAAACATCGCAGATAATTTCAAGGGTTTTTGAGGGTTCTGCCAGCGCCGCCATGGTTTCGCGCAACTGATCCGCATTGATATCCAAAAGCGCAACATTCCAGCCTTCGGCCAGAAAGCGGCGTGCCACGGCAAGGCCAATGCCGCGCGCGGCGCCTGTCACCAGGGCAGTCTTGATGGTCATGTCCTTATCCCTCAGCGCGGCATAGTCCCGGCGCGTCCCGCCGTGGAACCGCCATCAATTACCAATTCACTGCCAGTCATGTGGCGGGAAGCGTCTGAGGCCAGAAACACCACGCCCGCCGCGATATCGGCCGCCGTGCCGGCTTCACCCAAGGGCACGATATTTGCCGCCAATTGGCGTGGGTCCACTGGCGCATTGCGCCCGCCCAGGCTGCCTTGCGGCATTTTCTGCCAGATATCGGTTTCAATCACGCCAGGATGGACGGAATTGCAGCGAATGCCATCCCGCGCGCCGGCGCATTCCAAAGCGACGGATTTGGCGAAAAGCCGCACCGCACCCTTGCTCGCGGAATAACCGGCCAAGCCCGCCGAACCACGAATGCCGGCGATGGATGACATCATGATGATGGAACCCCCACCCGCGCGGCGCATGGCTGGAATGGCGTATTTCACGGACAAAAACACGCCATCAATATTCACCGCATTCTGCCGCCGCCATTCATCGAGTGACATATCAAGCAAAGGCTTCATGATGGCAATGCCGGCATTGGAAACCAGCACATCCAGCCTGCCATGTTTCGCTTCAATGGAGGCAATCACCTCGGCCCAGCGCGCCTCATCCGTCACATCCTGATGCAGGTAAAGCGCATCATGACCGGCAGCACGAAGCGTAGCCGCCAGGGCTTCACCGCGCGCATCATCAAGATCGGTCAGCACCACGCGCGCCCCTTCGGCGGCGAGTGCTTCAGCGCAAGCGGCACCGATACCCGCCGCGGCGCCGGTAATCAGCGCGACCTTGCCTTGAACCTGTCCCATTGCTCTCCCCCCTTTGATGTTTATGCAAAGCGTTCCGCCGCAAAGGGCGCAAAATCGAAATTCGGTTTTTCGCCTGCGACCAGCGCACCCATCAGCGCGCCAGTCGGCGCTGAGCCCGTCAGGCCCAAATGCCCATGGCCAAAGGCGCAATAAAGCCCCTGCCAGGCGCTGACCGGCCCCATCACTGGCACACTATCGGGCAGGCAAGGCCGGTGCCCCATCCAAATCTTACCGCCTTCCGTGCGCGCCCTTGGGAAAACCTTTTTGAGATCATCCAGCAACAACATGGCCCGCGCTTCGGTGGGGGGCGCATCCAGCCCGGCGATTTCAACCGAACCCGCCACGCGCACGCCATTGGCGACCACGGCAGCCAGCCGCGCGGGGTTCACGCAGGAACCGTGATCGGGCAGATACAGGCCAATCTGGTAATCTTCAGAAACTTCCGGTTCCAATTCGCGCAGCGCCGGCCCGACCAGCTTTTGCACCTTCAGCCCG
>CAIMVB010000164.1 GCA_903844785.1 uncultured Rhodospirillales bacterium
ATCCAAGTGGTAGCCACAAAAATCACTAGCGCGCCGGTATAAGTGGTCAGCGCCGGTTCCTCGCTGAAGATCAGCCAACCCATCAGGCTGGCCCAGATCAGATCAAGAAATTTCACCGGCTGGATCGCCGACATATCAGCAATGCGGAAGGCTTCCGTCAGGAACCAATGGCCCACACTGCCCAGAATGCCGGTCAGTACGAACCACGCCCATTGCTCGGCAGTGGGCCAAACCCAAACCGCCAGCGCAAAGGGCAAGGTGAATAAGGCAACCATGATGGATTGCCAGGCGACAATCACTTCGGGCTTGTCATGGCGTGTCAGAGCCTTGGTAATCAGAAAGGATGCGGCGAATAAGGGTGTGCTCGCCAGCATCACTAAATTCCAATAGCCGCCATCACCACGCAGGCCAGGTGCCACCACAATCAGTACGCCCAGAAAGCCAATGCCGGCTGCAACCCAGCGCGCGCGGATCATGGGCTCACCCAAAAACAATACTGCACCGGCCATGATGAATATTGGACCCGTAAAGCCCATGGCGGTCATATCCGCCATCGCCACATTCGGCAGCGCTATGAACCACAGCATCAAGCCAAGGGTGTGCACCAACCCCCGCCAGATTTGCCCGCGCAGATTATGCGGCATCCAGGCCATGATACCGCCGCGCAGCATGAAGGGCAGCATGACAACAATACCCATCAAGTAGCGCAGGAACTGCACTTGCAAGGGATCAAGTTCATGCGTCATGCGCCGCATGATCGTATTCAGCAGCGTGAATAAAAGGCCGGAAATCGCAATGAAGGCCATGCCGCGCAGCACCGCCTTACGTGGTGCCGCGGAAGTGCCGCTCATGCTCGTTCTGTCAAGAAACGCGAAAGCGTGGCGTTGAATTCCTCAGCGGCCTCATAAGCCACCCAATGCCCGGCACCCGGAATGGCATGGGCACGCGCACCGGGGCGCAGCCCATGCACCAGATCAAGCCGCCATTGCACATTGGGCCGCACAATCGCATCCCATTCTCCGTAAATCGCATTCAGTTGCCCGCGCCCGCGCAGCAGCGCCTGTTTCAGCGAATCCGTGCTGGCAAAGCCACGGCTTTTGAAGCGTGCGCCGCGTGTGGAGGCTTCCTGAATGGCCAGCGCCACATCATCAATCTTGCTGGCATCGGCGAACATCAATTCAGCCAAATTATGCCGATGCGAAGCGACTCGTTCATCGCCGGAAAGCGCGCGCACCTTCACCAATTGCGTCGGGCTGCGCTGAAAGCCGAGCGCGCCGGCGCCGATGATGGTCAGGCTGCGAACCCTATCCTGATCCAAAGCGGCCAGATGCCCGGAACAGAGCGCGCCGAAGGAAAACCCGGCCAGATCATAGCGGCTACCGGCGGGCAGGATGTGGTCCAACCCGCGCGCCAGAATCTCCGCCACCCCTTCGGGCGTGGAGACACCTTCCGGCATGGCGCTATCGCCAAGCCCGGGCAGATCAGGCGTGATCACCATGCGCCCCGGGCCGAGCGGGCCGATATTGCGCGCCCAATGCCGCCAGGAACCGGAACCGCCATGCAGCAGCACCAGCGGCGCGCCTTCACCCCAAACACGCCAAGCCATGCTGCCGGTACCACAAGGGGTTTCCGCCACGCGGGCCGAGGCCGCGAGTGGCACAAGGGCCGGGTGCAATTCCGCGGAACCGTCACCCGCGCGCCAGAT
>CAIMVB010000165.1 GCA_903844785.1 uncultured Rhodospirillales bacterium
CGCGCCGGCGCCCGCGCCAAGCCCTGAGCCTTCGCCCGCGCCCCGCGTGACGCCGCAGACGCCAACGCAACAGCCAACACCGCCGCGGCAACAGGCGGCACAGCCGCCGCGCCCGGAACCGCCCTTGCCCTTGCCGCCGCCGCCCGTGCCGCCGCCGCCCGAGCCATCGCGCCAGGCGGGCACGGGGCAGACACCGCCTGTCGCGCGGCCGCAGGAAAACAGCACCTCGGTCCAGAATACGCTTGAGCGTTTGCGCAACGCGCAGCAGCAGGAACGCGCACCAACCGCGCGGCCCAACCCATCTGGCGCGCCGCGCCAGGGTGGCGGTTCACCGACCGGCACGGCGGCACTGACGCAGGGGGAGATTCGCGGCCTCGCGGATCAGGTGGCGGAATGCTGGAATGTGGATGCGGGGATGCTGGGCTTGCAGGAAATTACCGTAGAATTGCGCGTGCAGCTTGATGGCCAGGGCAATGTCCGCAACGTGGTGCCGGCGGGGAATATGCCAAACGATCCGCGCGTAAGATCAGTATTCGAATCGGCGCGACGTGCGCTACTATCCCCGTCGTGCAATCCGCTGAAGGTGCCGGCAGACAAATTGCAAACCGTGATGGCTTCCACCTTTCGCTTCAGCCCGCGCGGGCTGGTGCGCTGAATTCGGGATGATGGGCATGACAACTAGACGCTCCCTTCTGCTTGGTGCTGCGGGTGCGGTGACGGTCTCGGGCCTTGCAGGGGCGCCTGATGCTGCCTTTGCGCAAGGGGCGGTGATTGATATTACGCGTGCGCGCACCAACCCGATCCCGATTGCCATTCCTGATTTTGCGGGCGCTGGTGACGGCCAGCGTTATGGGCGCGATATTGCGCGGGTGGTGCAGGATAATTTGCGCAATTCCGGGCTGTTCCGCCCAGTGGCGCGTCAGGCCTTTATCCAAACGCCGGAAGCCGCTGCGCAGACCCCACGCTTTCAGGATTGGCGTGTGATTGGCGCGCAGGCCTTGGCGACAGGGCGGGCGGATTTGCAGGGCGGCAATTTGCGCGTGGAATTCCGCTTGTGGGATGTGCTGCCGGAAAACCAATTGCAAGGCACGGCCTTTACGGCGCCAATCGGTAATTGGCGGCGCATCGCCCATCTCATTTCCGACGTAATTTACGAAAGATTGCTGGGTGAGAAAGGCTATTTTGACACCCGCGTTGTCTATATCGCAGAATCTGGCCCGCGTGACCGCAGGCTACGCCGCTTGGCCATCATGGATCAGGATGGCGAAAACAACGCTTTCCTGACCGATGGGCGCGAAGCCGCGCTGACACCGCGCTTTCATCCTGCGGCGGATCGCGTTGCTTTCATGTCCTATCAAAACCGCCAGCAGCCGCGCGTGGTGTTGTTTGATCTCAATACGCGCAATCAGCAGGTATTGGGCAATTTCCCCGGCATGACGCTTTCGCCGCGCTTTTCGCCCGATGGACGTTCCGTGGTGCTTTCCGCAACGCGGGGCGGCGACGCCAATATTTTTGTGGTGGATTTGGCAAGCCGCCGCGAAAGGCAGCTTACCAGCGGTGGCGGGCTTGATGTCAGCCCCTGCTATTCGCCGGATGGGACGCAGATTGTCTTCAATTCCGATCGCGGCGGCGATCAGCAGCTTTACGTGATGGATGCCAATGGCGGCGGGGCAAAGCGGATTTCCTTCGGCCGCGGGCGCTATGCCACGCCGGTTTGGTCACCGCGCGGTGATTTGATTGCCTTTACGCGCTTTGGCGGTGGCGGCTTCGCCATTGGTGTGATGCGCCCGGATGGATCGGGTGAGCGGATTCTGTCGGAAGGCTGGCAGATGGAAGCACCCACCTTCGCGCCCAATGGCCGCGTGCTTATGTTCTACCGGGAAACCCGGGCAACCGATGCGCGTGGCGGCGGTTATTCGGCCAAGCTGGTATCCATTGATATCGCTGGCTTCAATGAACGCCCCATCCCGACACCAACCGATGCGACCGACCCAACCTGGTCGCCTTTGCTTTCGTAAGGAAATTCCCAGGGAATGGCTTGACCGTAACCGGGCCAGCCTTTACCGCGCCGCACAAATGCACGTTCTCTTGAAAGGAACTTGATCATGAAGTTGAAATTCCTCGGTATTGCAGGCCTCGCGCTGCTCGCCGCCTGCTCGAACACCGATTCAAGCGCCACGGGCGCGGGTGGTGCTGGTGCGGGTTCGGGCAATATCCGCCCGGGCAGCCAGGAAGATTTGGTCGCCAATGTGGGTGACCGCGTGTTCTTTGATTATGATCGCAGCAATGTCCGCGCTGATCAGCGCCCGGTGTTGCAGCGCCAGGCGGAATGGATGGGCCGTTACCCGGAAGTGCGGGTGCAGGTTCAGGGCCATGCGGATGAACGCGGCACGCGTGAATACAACTTGGCGCTTGGCCAGCGCCGCGCCAATGCCGCGCGTGATGCGCTGGTGGCGGGTGGCGTGAACTCCGCGCGGGTTTCCACCATTTCCTTCGGCAAGGATCAGCCGGCGTCGCTCGGTTCGGATGAAAGCGCCTGGGCGCAAAATCGCCGCGCCGTCACGGTGGTGCAGTAAGGGAAAGGGGCGCGGTTTCGGCCGCGCCGCTTAGGCAACATGTCAAATACGCTTTCTGGCTTTCGCTTGGCGCTTGTGGGTCTTGGTCTGGTGCTGGCCGCGCCGGCTCACGCCCAGGTGGAAAGCCGGGAAGGCATTGCGCTGCAAAACCAGATCCTGGATTTGCGGCGCGAAATTGACAGTCTGCGCCGATCCGGTGGCGGTTCGCTGCCAGCGCCAAGCGCGGCTTCGCGCGGTTCTTCCGCTTCGGGCGATTTGGTGCAGCAATTGCTGGCCCGTGTGCAGGAACTTGAAGAAGAAAACCGCCGCCAGCGCGGCCAGCTTGACGTTGCCGAAAACAATAACCGGCAATTGCGCGGCGATTTGGACAAGCTGCGCGGTGACATGGATTTCCGTCTGGATGCGTTGGAGAAAGGAGCTGGCCGAACGGCCGCCCCGCGCCCTCCTCAGCCGGGGCAGGCGCCGCAAGCCCAGCCAGCCCCGGCCAATCCGGCACCCTCCAACGCCCCGCGAACCGTTGATAAGGCGATTGCGGATGGCCGCGCCGCTTTGGCGCAGCGCGATTTCGCCACTGCCGAGGCCGCCGCGCGGGAAGCGATCCGCAACCGCCCCGGCGCGCGCGCGCAAGATGCTTCGCTGCTGCTAGGCGATGCCTTGATGGGCAGGCGGGATTTCCAGAACGCCGCGCTCGCCTATGACGAAGCCTATAACCGGAACCGGCAAGGTACGCGTGCGCCTGAGGCGCTGGTGGGGCTGGCCAATGCCTTTCAGGGTTTTGGCGCAAAGCGCGAAGCTTGTGACACTTTGAATAATTTGCGGTCCAATTACCCCAATCTGGCCGGGCCACAGGCGGAACGGGCGGCCGATAGCCGCCGCCGCGCGCAGTGCCGATAGCCCCTGCATGGGGATAGGCCCTTTCCAGCGTTAAGCTTACCGATCAGCGGGGCGGAATTCGCCGCCGCCATGGCGCCGCTTGGCCCATTCGGCGCAGCCCCGGGGCTTGCCGTGGCTGTCTCCGGCGGGCCGCATAGCTTGGCGCTTGCTTTGCTCGCGCGGGATTGGGTGGCAGCGCGGGGCGGCAGGCTGGTGGCGCTGATCGCGGATCATGGGCTGCGCCCGGAAAGCGGGGCGGAGGCGGCGCATGTTATCGGGCTTTTGACGCGGGCCGGGATTGCGGCGGAATGCCTGCGGCTTGGCTTGCCCGAGGGCGCAAGGTTGCAGGAACGCGCGCGGATGGCTCGGTTGGCGGCGCTGGCCCAAGCCGCCGCGCGCCATGGCTGCCCTTGGCTATTGCTCGGCCATCATCGCGGTGATCAGGCGGAAACCCTGGCTTTCCGGGCCTTGCGCGGCAGTGGCGCGGCGGGGCTGGCGGCCATGGCACCGCTGCGGGCTGCGCCGGAATGCCTGTTGCTCCGACCCTTGTTGGGCTTTGCCCCCGCCCGGTTGGAAGCCGTGGTGGCCGCCGCTGGGCTGGCCCCTGTGCGTGACCCATCCAATGACAATCCGCGCTTTGCGCGCATCCGGATTAGGCAGGCGTTGGGCGACCCGGATGGGGAAGGTGAGGGGATCCTTGCCCTGGCCGAGGCAGCTGGGGCTTTCGCGCGCCGCCGGGCCCGGAAGGAAGCTGCGCTGCTGGCGCGCTTGGCGGCGGCGGCGGAAATCCGCCCTGAGGGTTACGCCTGGGTGGACCCCAAGGTGCTGGGGCATGATGCGCTTGGGGTGGCGGCACTGGCGCGGCTGATTGGCCTGATTGGCGGGGCTGCTTGGCCAGTGCCCATCCCGGCCACGGCGACGCTGATGGCCCGCGGCGGTGGAAGCCTGGCCGGCGCCTGGGTGCGGCCCGGCGCGGGCGGGCGCTGGCTGCTGGTGCGCGACCCCGGCCTGATCGCCCCCGCCCAGCCTTGGGCGCCCGGTTTGCTGTGGGATGGGCGTTTCCGGATGAATGGCCCGGCGCGCCCTGGCTGGAGTTGCGCGGCGCTTGGCGCGGCGGCGGCGGATTTCCGGAACCACAGCGCCATCCCGCTGACGGCACTCCGTGCCATGCCAGCCCTTTGGGATGAAAAGGGAAAGCTGGCGGTTCTGCCCGGGCTGTTCTATGCTGAAAGTCAGGAAGCGGCCGATTGGCGCATGACCTTCGCCCCACGTGGCGGCGGGTTGCCCTTGGGCTGATCACGCTTCCGTGGCTGGAAGATTTCACGCGGGTCATTCAAGATGCGTGAAGCCTCACTATGTATGGTAGCGGAGGGGCGGTGGATTGTGCCGTCCGGCTCCTGAAGATGGAAGGGTCGCGGTGAATAATTTCAGCCGGAACATGGCTTTATGGGTGATCGTGGCGCTGCTTTTGGTGGCGTTGTTCAACCTGTTTCAACCGAGCGGCTCAAGCCGCACTGGGACTTCTCAGGTCGCTTATTCCGACTTCCTGAATGAGGTACAGGCCGGCCATGTGCGCGATGTTACCATTCAGGGCCGCACCCTGACCGGGCAGCTCAGCGATGGGCGCCAATTCACGACCTATACGCCGGAAGACCCGGCCATGATTTCGCGCCTGACGGAAAAGGGCGTGCGCGTGGTGGCGCGGCCGGAAGAAGCCGAGGTCAATCCGCTGCTGCATTATTTGGCGTCCTGGTTCCCGATGCTGCTGCTGATTGGCGTGTGGATTTTCTTCATGCGCCAAATGCAAGGCGGCGGTGGGCGCGCGATGGGTTTTGGCAAATCTCGCGCCAAGCTGCTGACGGAAAAGCAGGGCCGCGTGACGTTTGATGATGTCGCCGGCATTGATGAAGCCAAGGCGGAGCTTGAAGAAATTGTCGAATTCCTGCGCGATCCGCAGAAATTCCAGCGCCTGGGCGGCAAGATCCCGAAGGGCGTGCTGCTGGTGGGGCCGCCGGGGACTGGTAAAACCTTGCTGGCTCGTTCCATCGCCGGCGAAGCCAATGTGCCGTTTTTCACCATTTCCGGTTCGGATTTTGTCGAAATGTTCGTGGGTGTTGGCGCATCGCGCGTGCGTGACATGTTCGAACAGGGCAAGAAGAACGCGCCTTGCATCATCTTCATCGACGAAATTGACGCGGTTGGGCGGCATCGTGGCGCCGGGCTTGGCGGCGGCAATGATGAACGTGAACAGACGCTCAATCAGATGCTTGTCGAAATGGATGGGTTCGAGAGCAATGAGGGCGTGATCCTGATTGCGGCCACCAACCGCCCCGATGTGCTGGACCCTGCGCTGCTGCGCCCCGGCCGTTTCGACCGGCAGGTTGTGGTGCCGAACCCTGATGTGAATGGGCGTGAGAAGATTCTCCGTGTGCATATGCGCAAGGTGCCGCTGGCTTCCGATGTGGAGCCGAAGGTGATTGCGCGCGGCACGCCAGGTTTTTCGGGTGCTGACCTTGCTAATCTGGTGAATGAAGCGGCCTTGCTGGCCGCGCGCACGGGGCGACGCACGGTTGGTATGGCGGAATTTGAAGCCGCAAAAGACAAGGTAATGATGGGTGCCGAACGGCGCAGCCTTGTAATGTCGGAAGCTGAAAAGCGGATGACCGCCTATCATGAAGCTGGCCATGCGTTGGTTGCGATGAATGAACCGGAATGCGACCCGGTGCATAAGGCCACCATTATCCCGCGTGGCCGCGCGCTGGGCCTGGTGATGTCGCTGCCCGAAGGTGATCGCTATTCCAAGCATAAATCCAAGCTGAAATCCGAACTCGCCATGGCGATGGGCGGGCGCGTTGCGGAAGAATTGGTTTTCGGCTCGGATAAGGTCAGCAACGGCGCTTCGGGCGACATCAAAATGGCGACCAATCAGGCGCGCATTATGGTGACCGAATGGGGCATGAGCGAAAAGCTTGGCATGATCGCCTATGGCGATAATAGCCAGGAGGTTTTCCTTGGCCATTCCGTGACGCAGACTAAGAATATCTCGGAAGAAACCGCACGCATGATTGATGGCGAAATCCGCGGCATTATTGATGGTGCCTATGCGCGGGCCACCGCCATCCTGTCAGAACATATGGACCAGCTGCATCTGCTCGCGAATGGCTTGCTGGAACATGAGACGCTGAGCGGCGATGAAATTCGCCAGGTAATCAATGGTGAACCCGTGGTGCGCAATCGCCCGGATGAGCCGGTGAACCAAGGCCGTGGTAGCGTGCCAACGGCCGGGCGGCCTACCATGCGCCCCGGCGGGCTTTCTCCTGGCGCGGCGCCTGCCACTTAAACTGTGGCTGCTGAACGTTGGTTGCATCCGCTGGGCCTGCTGTCAGGCCCAGCCGCGTTTCGGGCGATTGGTGAAGGTCAGGCGCTGCCCTTGCAGGGTGGCGATCTGGCCTTTTCGCTGGCGCGGCTTGTGGAAGATGGCCGTGAAATCGCAACCCTGCCTGTAGCGGCGTTGCCTGAAGAATGGGGCGATGAGATTGAAGCGGTAACCGCCCGGCCCGCGCCTTTCGCTGGCATTGCGGCATCGCGCCCCCTGGTGATGGGTATTCTCAACATCACCCCCGATAGTTTTTCCGATGGTGGGCGGCATTTTGATGCAAGTGCGGCGATTGCCGCGGGCCATGCCATGCTGGAAGCGGGCGCGGATATTTTGGATGTCGGCGGTGAATCCACGCGACCCGGCGCGGCACCCGTGCCGCCTGAGGAAGAAATTGCGCGCGTCATCCCCGTCGTGCGGGAATTGGCCAAGGCCGCGCCGATCAGCATTGATACACGGCATGCGGCGACCATGCAGGCCGCTTTGGAAGCCGGCGCTGAAATCATCAACGACGTCACCGCGCTCCGCCATGATCCGGCGGCGGTGGATTTCCTCGCGCGCACACAAACACCGATAATCTTGATGCATATGCCGGGCACTGACCCGCGCGAGATGCAGGCAAAGGCTGATTACGCCGATGTGGTGTTGGAAGTGGCGCGCTTTCTGCGCGATCGGGTCGCCACGCTGGAAGCGTTGGGCATTGCGCGCGCGCGCATCGCGATTGATCCCGGCATCGGCTTTGGCAAGACTATGGCGCATAATCTGGCCTTGATTGAAGCCCTGCCGATCCTGGCAGGGATTGGATGCCCTATTCTGCTCGGTGCTTCGCGCAAGCGCTTCATTGGCACGTTATCGGGCGTGGAGGCAGCGGAAGATCGCTTGGCTGGCAGTTTGGCCGTAGCGCTTGCAGGCGTGGCGCGTGGTGCAGCGATTTTGCGCGTGCATGATGTGGCGGAAACCATTCAGGCGCTGGCCGTCTGGCAGGCTTGCGCGAATGGTACGGCCAAGTAACGGAAGCTATTCCCTATGAAGCAAATGCATCTTGGCGCCTTTATGCGCCCCGTCAGCATCCATACTGGCTGGTGGCGTCACCCGGATTCAGCGCCGGAAGCGAATTTCAGCTTGAAGCACCTGGTCCAGTGCATCCAAACCCTGGAACGCGGCAAATTCGATGCCTTTTTCATGGCGGATCACTTGGCCGTGCTGAACATGCCGATTGAAGCGCTGAAGCGCAGCGGCACGGTCACGTCCTTTGAGCCCTTTACGCTGCTATCAGCCCTTGCGATGGTGACGGAAAGGATCGGGCTGATCGCGACAGCCTCCACCACCTATGACGCGCCCTATCATATCGCACGGCGCTTTGCCTCGCTTGATCACATCAGCGCTGGGCGCGCGGGGTGGAATATTGTCACCACCTCCAACCCCGATGCGGCGCGCAATTTCGGCATGACCGAACACATGGACCACGCCGAACGCTATGCCCGCGCGCGTGAGTTTCATGATGTAGTCACCGGGCTTTGGGACAGCTTCGCGGAAGATGCCTTCATTCGGGACAAGGAAAGCGGCGTCTTTTGGGATCCCGCGCGGATGCATAAGCTCAATCACGAAGGCAAATATCTCTCCATCGCGGGGCCCTTGAATATCGCGCGGCCGGTGCAGGGCTGGCCCGTGATTGTGCAGGCCGGCGCTTCGGACTCAGGCCGGCAATTGGCCGCCGAGGTTGCGGAGATGATCTTTGCCGCCGGTGGCCCCATGGCTGATGCGCGCGCCTATTACGCCGATATCAAATCCCGCGCTGCCAAGGCTGGGCGCGATCCGACGCTGATCAAGATTTTGCCCGGCGCTTTGGTGACGGTGGCGGAGTCCGATGACGCCGCGCGCGAAAAACGCGCGCTATTGGACAACCTTGTGCATCCCGATAGCGGCATCGGCGCGCTTTCCATCTCGCTTGGCGTGGATGCGCGTGGCTTTGATTTGGACGCGCCCCTGCCCGAGATCCCAGAGACCAATCAAAGCCAAAGCGGGCGCCAGCGCGTTTTGGAACGCGCGCGGCGGGAAAACCTGACCGTGCGGCAATTGGCCGTGGCGCTTGGCGGCTATGGCGGCCTTTCCTTCACCGGCAGCGCCAAAACCATCGCCGATGAAATGCAGGCCTGGCTGGAAGCCGAAGCCTGTGATGGCTTCAACATCATGTTCCCGACCATCCCCGGCGGGGTTGAGGATTTCGTGCGCTTGGTGGTGCCAGAATTGCAACGGCGGGGGATATTCCGGCGGGAATATGCGGGCACCACGCTCCGGGATCATCTGGGGCTGCCGCGCCCGCGGAACCAGTTCTTTTGAAAAGCGACGCGTTATCGGCAAATCATTGAACAGAAGCCGCATTCAACGCTAGATTGCCGCCATCGGATCGGGCGATGGGCTTCGCCTTAGCAAGCGGGAGACAAACATGCTTCAAAGACGTCACCTTCTGGGTGGAGCGGCGGCGCTCCCCTTCGCGTCCATCGGCGCACCGGCCATCGCACAAGCGCCGCGCGTGCTGAAATATGTGCCGCACGCCAATTTGCCGAATATCGACCCCTTCACCAATACCGCCTTTGTCGCGCGCGACCATGCCTTCCTGGTCTATGACCAGCTTTATGGCATGGATGATAAATTCCAGCCGCGCCCGCAAATGGTCGAAGGTCATGTCGTTGAAAATGACGGCAAGACCTGGCGTTTCACCCTGCGTGAAGGGCTGAAATTCCATGATAATACGCCGGTGCGTGGGCGCGATTGCATCGCTTCCATCAAGCGCTGGGGCCGGCGCGATGCCTTCGGCCAGGTGCTGATGGCGCGTGTTGCCGATATGGTTGAAGTCAGCGACCGCGTGTTTGAAATTCGCCTGACCGCGCCCTTCCCGAAAATGCTCGATTGCCTGGCGAAGGTCACCACAAGCTGTCTGTTCATCATGCCGGAACGGCTGGCCAATGTGGACGCCTTCACGAACATCACGGAAGCGGTTGGCAGCGGGCCTTATCGATTCATCCAGAATGAATGGGTGCCGGGCTCGATGCTCGCCTATGCGCGCAATGCGGATTATGTGCCGCGCCAGGAAGCGCCTTCCATGACCGCCGGCGGCAAGGTGACGCATTTTGACCGTGTGGAATGGCGGATCATTCCGGATGCCAGCACTGCATCCGCCGCGCTGCAATCGGGTGAAATTGATTGGTGGGAACAGCCAACCGCTGATTTGTTCCCGCTTTTCTTGCGCGGTAACGCGGCCCGCAACATCAAGGTGGATATCATCAATGATACCGGGCTGATCGGGATTTTCCGTCCGAATCATCTGACCGCCCCCTTCAATAACCCCGCCGTACGCCGCGCCGTGCTGACCGCCGTTAATCAGATTGACTTCATGACGGCGATCATTGGTACGTCCGGTGTTGAAGGCCGCGCTGATCTCCGCCGCGAAGGCATTGGCTATTTCGCTCCGGAAAGCCCGATGGCGAGCAATGTTGGCATGGAACGCATGCGCAAAAGCATTGATGCCGCGCGCGCCGAATTGCAGGCGGCTGGCGCGATGGGGCAGCGCCTGGTTCTGCTGAACGCGACCGATCTTGCGTCCATCAATGCCGCCACGCTTGTCGGCGCTGATCTGTTCCGCCGCATGGGCTTCAATGTGGATCTGGTCAGCACGGATTGGGGCACGCTGGTCGCCCGCCGCGCGAGCAAGAGTTCGCTTGATCAAGGTGGCTGGTCTGGCTTCTTCACCTTCTGGTCCGGGATTGACCATTGGAACCCGGCAAGCCATGCCTCCATCCGCGGCCATGGCGATAATGCCTGGGCGGGCTGGCCGACCATCCCAGCCTTGGAAGCGCAGCGCGATGCCTGGTTCAATGCGCCGGATGCGGCAGCGGAAGCGGCGGCGGGCCGGGAGATGCAGCGCATTGCGTTTGAAGAAGTGCCCTATGTGCCGACGGGCATGTATTACCAGCCTACCGCCTATCGCCGGAACCTGACCGGTATGCTGAAGGGCCAGCCGCC
>CAIMVB010000166.1 GCA_903844785.1 uncultured Rhodospirillales bacterium
GTGCGGCCCTTCAACAGGTCTCGCTGGGTTTTGCCGCTGCGATTAAGCAGGGCGTAGGATTCCGCCAGGTCCAGCAAATCCGCGATATGCGGCGGCTCAAGACCCTCAATGGCGAGGAGGTGTTTGCGGGGATAGGTCACGTCCTCTTTCTAGCCGCCGAGCGGCGGGAAAGACCAGACCCGTTCATGGCAGCTTGAGCGCCCCACGCAGTGCCGCCGCTTTTTCATCCAGCGGGGCACGGCCAGGGCTGCGCTGCACTTCCCGCACCGCGCCATCCGCAAGCCGAAGCACCAGGCGCCATTCCTTTGATGTGGCGGAAAAATCCGTCTCTCCACTGCGCGTGGTGCCAACGGGTGCCTCAGCGGCTTCCACCGCAATGCCCGCAATGGCGCCAGGGGGCAGGATTTCCTGGATATCGAAAAACCGCCACCAGGTGGTGACGCTGCGGGTGAAAACCGCGCTGCCATCGCCGCGAATCGCAAGGCTATAGGGGGCCGGGATGAAGGACAGAAACAGGAACATCCCTAGGCCCAGGATGGGAAAGCCAAGGCCAAAAAGCCGCGGCGTAATGGCCGGCCATTCGGCCAAAAACTGCGGCACCAGGGCAAAACCCACCATGGCAAAACCAAGCCCCGCCAAAGCGCCTATCGCGTAGCGGATACGCCCATCTAGGGCGATTTCCACCAAAACCTGATCCATGACCGCATCCTCATCCCCTGGTCGCGTCCAGCGCCGCCTGGAGCATCCAAGCCGCCGCGGCCTTATCGACCGAAGCCGCCCTTTTGCCCCGGCTGAGATCGGCTTCCCCCACCATCATGCGGTTGACCGCGGCCGAGGAAAGCCTTTCATCCCAGAGCGCTGCAGGAAGACCCGTAGCATCTGACAAGGATTTTGCCCAATCCCGCGCTGCCTGGGCCGCCGGGCCAAAGGACCCATCCAGGCCAAGCGGCAGGCCGACCACGAGCCCCCCCGCCCCTTCCTTCGTGGCAATGGCCTTTATTTCGGCGGCCAGCGCCATCAATTTTCCGCGCTTGAGGCTGCCATAGGGGCTGGCCAGCATGAGCGAGACATCGCTTAGCGCCACGCCCACGGTCTTTTCCCCAGGATCAAGGCCGATTAGCCGGGAATGGCGGGGGAGCGCTGCGCGCAAATCTGTCAGGTTGAAGAGTGGCATCGGGGGCCTTATGGTCCGCCGCTCTTTTTCCGGGAAGTACTGATTTATGTCCCTCGACACCGCCACCGTAAGGCGCGTTGCGGCTTTGGCCCGCCTGCGCCTGGAAGAACAGGATGTCGCCCGCGTGCAGGGCGAGCTGAACGGCATTCTGGGCTGGATTGAACAGCTTCAGGCCGTGAACACCGATGGGGTTGAACCCATGGCCGGCGGCACGCCTGGCGGCGTGGCGGCGATGCCCATGCGCGATGATGTGGTGACCGATGGCGGCAAGGCGGAAGCCGTGCTGGCCAATGCGCCGGATCGTGAAGGCGAATATTTCGGCGTGCCGAAGGTGGTGGAATAATGCATCCGACCGATTTCACCCTTTCCGGCGCGCTGGCCGCGCTGAATGAGGGCGCCATCAGCGCCGAGGAATTGACGCGCGCCAATGTGGCCGCCGTTGAAGCGCTGAACCCGAAGCTGAATGCCTTCATTACCACGACAAGCGAGCAGGCGCTGGACGCGGCGCGTGCGTCCGATGCGCGCCGCAAGCGGGGTGAGGCCGGGCCGCTTGAGGGTATTCCCCTTGCCATCAAGGATTTGTTCTGCACGGAAGGTGTGCGCACCACGGCGGCGTCGAAAATCCTGGGCAATTTCATCCCGCCTTATGAAAGCACCGTGACCGCGCAGTTGAAGCGCGATGGCGCGGTGTTTTTGGGTAAGGCCAATTTGGATGAATTCGCCATGGGGTCATCCAATTTGACCTCGGCCTATGGTGGCGTTTTGAACCCTTGGCAGCGCAAGAATGACCCAAGCGCGCGGCTGGTGCCGGGCGGGTCTTCCGGTGGTTCCGCCGCTGCTGTTGCGGCGCGCATGGCGCTGGGGGCGACGGGCACGGATACGGGCGGTTCCATCCGGCAGCCGGCGGCGTTTTGCGGCATTACCGGCATCAAGCCGACTTATGGGCGCTGTTCGCGCTTTGGCATTGTGGCCTTTGCTTCTTCGCTGGATCAGGCTGGCCCCTTTGCGCGCACGGTGGAAGATTGCGCCATTCTGCTGCGGTCCATGGCCGGGCATGACCCCAAGGATTCGACCAGCGCCGCGCAGCCCGTACCGGATTTCGCCGCCGCTTGTGGGCGGAGCGTGAAGGGCCTGCGCATTGGCGTGCCGCGCGAATACCGCCTGGATGGCATGCCGGCGGAGATTGAAAAGCTCTGGCGCCAGGGCCTGGATTGGCTGCGCGATGCAGGGGCGGAGATTGTCGATATTTCCCTGCCGCACACGAAATACGCGCTGCCCACCTATTACATCGTCGCACCTGCCGAGGCTTCATCGAACCTCGCGCGCTATGATGGTGTGCGCTTTGGCTTGCGCGTGGTGGAAAAAGACAGCGACCTGCGTGACTTGTATGAACGCACGCGCGCCGAGGGTTTTGGCGCGGAAGTGCGCCGACGCATCATGATCGGCACTTATGTGCTGAGTGCGGGTTATTACGATGCCTATTATCTGAAGGCGCAGAAAATCCGCGCCCTGATTGCGCGGGATTTTGATGAAGCCTGGCAGAAGGTGGATGCGATTGTGACGCCGGCCACGCCATCAGCGGCCTTCGCGGAAGGCGAGAATACGGATGACCCGGTGAAGATGTATTTGAATGATGTCTTCACCGTCACCGCCAATCTGGCCGGGCTGCCGGGCCTGGCGCTGCCGACAGGGCTTGACCATCAGGGCCTGCCCTTAGGCTTGCAAGTGGTTGGCCGCGCCTTTGATGAGGAAACGGTTTTCGCGGTGGGTGCGGCGCTGGAACGCGCGGCGGATTTCAAGGCAGTGCCAGCGATGAGGGCAGGCGCATGAGCTACACGATTGAGGGCGAAAGCGGCCCCTGGGAAGTGGTGATCGGGCTTGAGGTTCATGCCCAGGTCACATCCAACGCCAAGCTGTTTTCCGGCGCGGCGACGGCCTTTGGCGCGGAACCGAATGCGCAGGTTTCCTTCATTGATGCGGGCTTCCCCGGCATGTTGCCGGTGATCAACCATGAATGCGTGGCGCAAGCCGTGCGCACCGGGCTTGGCTTGAATGCCAAGGTCAATCTCTGGTCCCGTTTTGATCGCAAGAATTACTTTTATGCCGATTTGCCGCAAGGCTATCAGATCAGCCAATACGCGCATCCCATCATCGGCGAAGGCGCGATTGATATTGAATTGGCCGATGGCAGCACGAAAACCATCGGCATTACGCGGCTGCATCTGGAACAGGATGCCGGCAAATCCCAGCACGACCAGCACGCGACAAAATCCTTCATTGACCTGAACCGTTCCGGTGTGGCGCTGATGGAAATTGTCTCGGA
>CAIMVB010000167.1 GCA_903844785.1 uncultured Rhodospirillales bacterium
CTTGGTGGTGGTGAAAGATTGGCCCGTTTACAAGGTTTTTTCCGGGGCAATGCCCCTTCACCCACCGGGATGGGAGAACGCGCATGAAAAAAATTATTCACACTGCCTTGGCCGCTTTCGGCGTTTTGGCCGTGGCCGCGGTGCCAGCAGCTTCGCAAAATCTGCGCATAGCGCTGAAGGAAGACCCCGATATTCTGGACCCGACTCTGTCGCGCACCTTTGTTGGGCGCATCGTCTATGCCGCGCTTTGCGACAAGCTATTTGACATCAATGAAAAGCTGGAAATCGTCCCTCAGCTTGCCACTGGCCATCGCTGGGAAGACCCGCGCAGCTTGATCATCACGCTGCGTGAAGGTGTGCGCTTTCACGATAATGAAGTGATGGATGCAGAAGCGGTGAAGTATTCACTGATGCGCCACCTGACCCTGCAAGGCAGCTTCCGCCGCAGCGAAATCGCCGATATGGAAAGCGTCGAGGTCGTTGATCCACGCACCATCCGCATTCGCCTGAAGGGGCCATCGGCTTCCTTCTTGGCGGCGCTGACGGATCGCGCCGGCATGCCTGTCAGCCCCAAGGCCGCCGAGGCGCTGGGGCGCAATTTCGGCACGCGCCCCGTTTGCACCGGGCCGTTTCGCTTTGTGGAGCGCGTCGCGCAGGAACGCATCGTCACCGAACGCTTTGCGGAATATTGGGATGCGCGCAACATCCATCTGGCACGCGTGACCTATCTGCCGATTCCGGACAACACCGTCAGGCTCGCCAATCTGCAATCCGGAGCGGTAGAATTCGCCGAACGCATGGAACCGGATGATGTAAAAACCATCCAGCGCAACCGCAATCTGCGCGCCGTTGCGGTGGATGAGCTTGGCTATCAAGGCATTACCATCAATACCGGCAATGGCGAACGCGCCAATACGCCTTTCGGGCGCGATGCGCGCATCCGCCGCGCCTTTGAACTGGCCATTGATCGCACTGCGCTGAATCAAGTGGTTTATGAAGGCATATATGTGCCAACCCGCCAGCCATTCCCGCCGGCGAGCCCCTTCCATGTGCGGGATTTCCCATCGACCACGCGTGATTTGGCGCGCGCCCAAGCTTTGCTGCGTGAAGCCGGTGCCACTTTGCCGATCACGGTTGAAATGACCGTGCCGAATAACCCGGATCTGCGCCAGGTTGGTGAAGTCATCCAGGCCATGGTGAAGGAAGCCGGTTTCGATCTGCGTTTGCGCGCCATGGAATTCGCATCGTCGTTGCAGGCAGCCGCGCGCGGCGAGTTCGAGACCTATCTGGTTGGCTGGTCGGGCCGCACTGATCCGGATGGCAATATCTATAGCTTCACGCGCAGCGGCGGCGGGCAGAATGATGGCCGCTATTCCAATGCGGAAGTGGATAAGCTTTTGGATGAGGCCCGCACCGAATTGGATCTGGCGAAGCGCCAAGCGCTTTACGCCCGCGCCGCGCGCATTGCCTATGGCGATGATGTGCACCGCATTTATCTGTGGCACCGCAAGAACATCATGGCCCATAGCGCGCGGCTGACCGGCTATCGGCCCATTGCTGATGGTCTGGTACGCCTGCAAGGCGTGCGGTTGCAGTAAGCGCCATGTTGGTCTGGCTTCTGCGGCGGATAGGGCAGGTTCTGCCCACGCTTTTTATCCTCTCCATCCTGATCTTCGGGCTGCAACAATTAATGCCCGGCGATCCGGCGCTGATCCTGGCGGGGGAGGAGAGGGGCGATCCGCAAGTGCTCGCACAGATCCGCGCGGAACTCAGGCTCGATCGGCCGATTTACGAACAATACCTCTATTGGATCGGCAATGTGCTGACCGGGGATTTCGGCTTTTCCTGGCGCATTCGTATGCCGGTGAGCGAATTGATCCTGGATAAGCTGCCCGTCACCGCGCAGCTTGCCGCCATGTCCTTCATCATCGCGGTGCTGATTGGCGTGCCGGCTGGCATTCTCTCGGCCGTCAAGCGCGATAGGCCCGCGGATTGGGCAGCGAATGGCATTGCCTTATTCGGCATTTCCACGCCGAATTTCTGGCTTGGCATTATGATGATCCTGTTCTTCAGCGTGGAATTGGGCTGGCTGCCGCCATCGGGCTATGTGCCGCTGACCGAGGATTTCTGGCAATCCATCGCCACCACCATCATGCCGGCTTTCGTGCTCGGCACCGGTGTTGCGTCGGTGCTTATGCGCCATACACGCGCGGCGATGCTGACCGCGCTGTCACAAGATTATGTCCGCACCGCACGCGCCAAGGGGCTGCGTGAGCGGGTGGTGGTCTGGAAACATGCGCTGCGCAATGCGCTGATTCCAGTGGTGACATTAGGTGCCATTGAATTCGGGCGGCTACTGGCCGGCGCGGTGCTGACCGAACAGGTCTTCACCATTCCAGGCTTTGGCAAGCTCATTGTGGATGCGGTCTTCAACCGCGACTACCCGGTGGTGCAGGGCGTGGTTTTGGCAACCGCACTGATTTTCGTGGTGCTCTCATTGGTTGCTGATTTGCTTTACATGGCAATCAATCCAAGGCTGCGTCAGGCATGACCGCCGCCGCGATCCCGATGGGTGAAAGCCCCGCACGCCGCGCACTCAAGCGTTTTCTGCGCCATAAGCTCGCGGTATTCGGCTTGGTGGTAGTGATTGCCTTTGTGCTGATTGCGCTGCTCGCACCCCTCATCGCACCCTATGATCCGTTGCAAACAAGCTGGACCCGCATCCGCAAGCCGCCATCCGCAGAACATTGGTTCGGCACGGATGAAAATGGCCGCGATGTGCTTTCGCGGGTCATTTGGGGGGCGCGCGCTTCGCTGATGGCGGGCGTGATTTCCGTGCTTGGTGCGCTGTTTATTGGTGTGCCGCTTGGCTTGCTGGCGGGCTTGATCGGCGGTTGGGTTGATGCGCTGATCTCACGCGTTGCGGACGCCATGCTTTCCGTGCCCTTCCTGATCCTGGCCATTGCACTGGCCGCATTTTTGGGGCCGGCGCTTGAAAACGCCATGCTCGCCATTGCCATCACCGCATCGCCAGTTTTTGTGCGCCTCGCGCGCGGTATGGCGCTTGACGCAAGATCAACTGATTGGGTGGAAGCGGCGCGCGCGCTTGGCAATCCGCCTTGGCGCATTGGCCTGGTGCATGTGCTGCCCAATATCATCCCGCCCTTGCTGGTGCAGGCAAGCTTGGCGATTGCAGAGGCGATCATCGCCGAAGCATCGCTTTCCTTCCTCGGCCTTGGGCAGCAACCGCCAGCGCCTTCCTGGGGGTCCATGCTGAATAGCGCGCAGCGTTTCCTGACACAGGCGCCCTGGCTTTCCATCATGCCGGGGTTGGCGATTTTCATCGTCGTGCTCGCCTTCAATCTGCTGGGCGATGGCTTGCGCGATGCGCTGGACCCAAGGGCGGATCGGAAGTGATGGAAATACGTGGCGCACCGGGGCATTTGCCGCGTGGGCGGCGCATTTATGCCATTGGCGATATCCATGGCTCGCTGCCGCAGCTGCGCGACCTTCACGCGCAAATAGCCGAGGATTTGCGCCGCCGCCCCACGGGTTCGGCCATGCTGATTCATCTGGGTGACTACGTGGATAAGGGCCCGGATTCACGCGGTGTTGTGAATTACCTTTCCGATGGCGATCCCATTCCCGGCCTGCCCACGCTGCATTTGATGGGCAATCATGAAGAAACCATGCTTGGCGCGCTGACGGGCGATGGCGCCGCCGCCGCTGATTGGCTTTGGGGTGGGGGCAGGGCGAGCCTTGAATCCTGGGGCGTTGCACCAGATGCACCGCGCGAAACTTGGCCGGATGCCATCGCCCCCCATCAGCGCCGCTTCCTGCGCGATTTGTCGCTCTGGCATGAAGAAGGCGGGTATTTATTCGTGCATGCCGGCATTCGTCCCGGTGTCGCGCTGGAAGACCAATCGCGTGAGGATTTGCTCCGTATCCGGCATGATTTTCTGAACAGCCCGCGCAACCACGGCTTTGTGGTGGTGCATGGCCACACCGCAGGCTTCATGCCCGTGGTGCGGGATAATCGTATTTGCATAGACACCGCCGCCTGGTCGGGCGGTGGACTGACGGCGGTGATGTTGGAAGGGGAGAGCCTCGCGTTTTTGCAGGCGAAGTAGCGGGGCTATTCCGGCGCTTTCTTTTTATGCCCCAACACCCCCATCAAGCGCCGATCCCGCCAGGCTGAACGCTCACCAATTTTCTCCAAGGGCAGGGCGGCACGGCGCTGCTCCGTCACGCGCGCCACGGTTTCCGCGTCATACAAGAACGGCGTCTGTTCTTCGGTGATGCCGCCCATCAGCCCGCCGAAGCGCGCCGCGTAATCCGCCACACCGCCCGGCGCATTCAAATCAATCGTCTCGAATGGCCCCATGAAGGACCAGCGCAGCCCAAGCCCGTCCTTCACGCAGGCATCCACATCTTCCACGCTCATCACGCCATCACGCACCAGGCGGAAGGCTTCCGCCACCAGCGCGGCCTGCAAGCGGTTCAAAACAAAGCCACGGGTTTCCTTCATGGCGGTGACTGGAACTTGCCCAACACGCGCCATCAGTGCACGGGTGCGCGCCACCACCTCAGGCGCGGTCCAGGGTGCGCCCACCAGTTCCACCAGCGGCACCAGATAAGGCGGGTTCACCGGATGCGCGACCAAGCAGCGCGCGCGCCCGGCAAGCCCCTTGGTAAACGCGCTGGCTGGAATGCCTGAGGTGGACGAAGCCAGCACCACTTCCGGCCCGCACAGTGCATCGAGCCGCGCGAAAAGCTCCCGCTTGGGTTCCACCCGTTCCGGCCCGTTTTCCTGCACATGGGCCGC
>CAIMVB010000168.1 GCA_903844785.1 uncultured Rhodospirillales bacterium
CCGGATCGAAAAACTGGTCAATTCCATCCAGCGCCGGCTGGAAACCGAAGGCGAAAGCGACATCCCCTCCAACAAGATTGGGGAGATTGTGATGGAAACGCTGAAGGAATTGGACCAGGTGGCCTATGTGCGCTTTGCCAGCGTCTATCGCAATTTTGGCGAGGCGAAGGATTTCCAGGCTTTTCTTGGTGAATTGGGCCGGAAGGAATAGCGCGCGATTGGTGCCTGCCCCGATGATGCGGCGATGAACGAGGATTTGCCCCATATGCGCGCGGCACTGGCCCTGGCGCGGCGCGGCTTGGGCAATGCCTGGCCAAACCCTGCCGTGGGCTGCGTGCTGGTGAAGGAAGGCCGCGTAATTGGGCGCGGCTGGACCCAGCCCGGCGGTCGCCCCCATGCGGAGACTGAGGCGCTGCGCCGCGCGGGCGATGCCGCGCGCGGTGCTACCGCCTATGTGACGCTGGAGCCCTGTTCCCATCATGGCCGCACGCCGCCCTGTTGTGAGGCTTTGGCCGAGGCCGGCATCGCCCGCGTGGTGATGGCAATGCGCGACCCTGATCCACGCGTGAATGGCCGCGGCCTTGCCATGCTGCGCGGTGCCGGCATTGCCTTGGAAGAAGGGCTTTTGGAAGCCGAAGCCCGTGCCTTGAACGCCGGGTTTTTCCGCCGCATTCAGGCCGGCATGCCGGTGGTGACGCTGAAGCTTGCCTCCACGCTGGATGGCCGCATCGCGACGGCTTCTGGCGAAAGCCGCTGGATCACCGGGGAAGCCGCGCGGCGCGAAGTGCATGCGCTACGCGCGCGGCATGATGCTATTCTGGTGGGGTCTGGCACTGTTTTGGCGGATGATCCGGACCTGACCTGCCGCATTCCAGGCATGGAACGCGTGCCCATGCTGCGCGTGGTGGCGGATGCCAGGCTGCGCACGCCACCCAGCGCCCGGTTGGTGCAAAGTGCGGGCGCGGCGCCGGTGCTGGTGATGACCGCGCCCGGCCATCCGCCGGTGGCGCAGGCGCCCTTTATCGCTGCCGGGGCGGATATCATCACCGCCCCCGCCCATGCTGGCGGCGGGCTTGATCTGCCTTACCTGCTGCGCGCCCTTGGCCGGCGCGGCGTGACCCGCGTGCTGGCCGAAGGCGGCGCAGGGCTTGCCGCGGCGTTGCTCCGGCAGGGCTTGGTGGACCGGCTGGTCTGGTTTCACGCCCCCGCCGTGATGGGCGGCGATGGGCATCCGGCAACTGAGGGCTTGCGTCTTGCCGCGCTCAGCGCCATGCCTCGTTTTCGTCGTACTGCCCTGAGGGCGATCGGCGATGATATGCTCTCTGAATTCGAACGGATCGAGGATTAGCGCCATGTTCACCGGCATTGTCACCGCGCTTGGCACGGTCAGAGAGGTGCAGCCGATTGGCGGCGGGCATGATCTGCGCCTGGTGATGGGTGTAACCCCGGATTTTCTGCTGCAACCAACACCGGCTGTCTTGGGTGCTTCCATTTGCTGTTCCGGCGTTTGCCTGACGGTGGTGCAGCTTTCGGCCGATTCCTTCAGCGTGGATGCCTCGGCCGAGACGGTCGCCAAAACCACTTTGGGTGGCTGGAAGAAGGGCGCCAAGGTCAATCTGGAACGGGCGCTCAAGCTTGGGGATGAATTGGGCGGGCATTTGGTATCCGGCCATGTGGATGGCGTGGCGGAGGTAATTTCGGCGACACCCGAAAATGCTTCGGTCCGCTGGCGCTTCCGTGCGCCGGAGGCTTTGGCGCCCTTCATCGCGCCCAAGGGCTCGGTCGCGCTGGATGGTGTTTCGCTGACAGTGAATGAGGTTGACGGCGCGACATTCGGCGTCAACATCATCCCCCATACCGCCGCGATGACAGGCTTTGGCACCTTGCAGCCCGGTGATCGCATCAATATCGAAATAGACACGCTGGCCCGTTACGTTGCCCGCATGATGGAGTTCAGGGCATGACTTCCCAAA
>CAIMVB010000169.1 GCA_903844785.1 uncultured Rhodospirillales bacterium
CGAGCCCGCCCATATCGCCTCGGCCAAAAATCACCGCCAAGGCGGCGATAACGCCAAGCACCGCCAGCGTGCGCCATAGGCTGACGCGCCGCGACAGGCGGCGCCTTTCGGCGAGGAGATCGGCTTCAAGCGACATGGGCTGTTTGTGGCGCGCGGCGGGCGACGCGGCAAGGGGTAGGAACGGATCGGGCGTAAATTACCGCCAGGCAGCCGATCCGACGCTGGCCGCAGATTATTGGACAGAGGCGCGAAGCAAAGCCTTCACCGGGTCACGCTTCCCAAGGGTCAATCACCGTCAGTCCCGCGGCCTTGAACGCGCTTGTATCGCGCGATGCCACGGCGAAGCTATGGGCCGCGGCGATTGCGGCGATGTAGCCATCGAGTGTTGGGAAGCCCCTTCCAGCGGCACGCGCTTTGACGGCGAGATCAGCATAGCGCCGCGCTGCCGCGGTATCGAAGGGCAGGATGCGATCGGCGAAGGCTTCCAGCAGCCCATCAATCCGCGCGGCCAACATGGATTTTCGCCTGCCATCCGTCAGAGCGCCGATGCCGAAGAGGAGTTCGGCGATCGTGATGCTGGGGAGGAACAACGTCTCGGCAGCTTGCGCGTCAAGCCAGGCGCGGACCGTTGCGTGGGAGTCAGGCTTGATCGCCTCAGAGATGACGTTGGTGTCCAGCAAGATCATGCGCGGCATTCCGTCAGTCGAAGGTCATGGGCTCTGCCGGCTGCCTGTCGCGGCCCTTTTCAAGGGTTTGCTCAAGGGCTTCGATATCGGCATTGGTGAGACCCATCTTTCGGCTGGCCGCCGACAAGGCAGTGCCGAGGCGCAAGCGGCTTTCGGGACGCACCGCTGCCTCAAGGATGGCGCGCATTTCGGCTTCAGTGCTGCGATTATGCTGGGCGGCGCGCAGCTTGAGCGCGCGGTGCGTTTCCGCCGAGAGGTTGCGAATGGTGACAGCGGCCATGATGGCGCCTCCTCCAAAACGACTGCGGTGCTATCAGAGTGGGTTAAGTGATGGCATTTTTCAAGCCTGCGGATGGCGATCAAGCGCCGCCAAAGAAAAACCCCGGGGCGTTGCCACCCCAGGGTCGGTAGGCTTCGAAAAGCGTGCCGGGAATTATTCTTCCCCGGTCATTTCCCGGCGGCGACGGATCGCCGCGCCCAGGATATCGCCGAGCGAGGCGCCAGAATCGGCAGAGCCATATTCGCGCATGGCTTCGCGTTCTTCTTCCACTTCCTTGCCCTTGATGGTGAGCGTCAGGCGGCGCGCGGCACGGTCCACGGCGGTGACCTTCGCATCGACCTTTTCGCCAATGGCGAATTTGTCGGGGCGCTGGTCGCCACGGTCGCGGGCCAGTTCGGCGCGACGGATGAAGCCTGTCAGCACTTCATCAACCTTCACCTCAATGCCGTTCTGCTCAACCTTGGTGACAACGCAGGTGACGACATCACCCTTGCGCACGCGGTCCAGCACTTCGGCGGCGGGGTCGGCCTGCAACTGCTTGATACCAAGCGAGATGCGTTCCTTTTCCACATCCACATCCAGAACCTTCGCCTGGACCATCTGGCCCTTGCTGTAGGCCTGCATGGCGGCTTCGCCGGCTTCGTCCCAGGAAATATCGGACATGTGGACCATGCCGTCGATTTCCGCGCCAACGCCGATGAACAGGCCGAATTCGGTGATGTTGCGGATCTCGCCTTCGATGGTGGAGCCCACAGGATGCGCTTCCACGAACAGCTCCCACGGATTGCCCTGCGCCTGCTTCAGGCCCAAGGAAATGCGGCGCTTCGGTTCATCCACATCCAGGATGATCACATCCACCTGTTCAGAGGTAGAGACGATCTTGCCGGGATGCGCGTTCTTCTTGGTCCAGGACATTTCGGATACATGGACC
>CAIMVB010000170.1 GCA_903844785.1 uncultured Rhodospirillales bacterium
CATATCAGGACTGCGCATGACCGCTGATAGACCCCCGCTGGCTGATGGCGTGCCAGACCGCCTTTATGGCCGGCGCCGAGGCCACCCTCTGCGCCCGCGCCAACAGCGTCTTTTGGAAGAAACCCTGCCGCGGCTTCGGCTGACCCCAGCACAAGCAACAGACCCGCGCGCCGCCTTTGACCTGGGTGATGTGCCGCTTTGGTTGGAAGTGGGCTTCGGCGGGGGCGAACATACGCTCGATCAAATCGCCGCACATCCAGAAGTTGCCTATATCGCCTCGGAAGTTTTTGAGAACGGACTTTGTGCTTTGCTCACGCGCCTGGTGCCGGAAGGGGCGGAAGCAACAGGCGCCTTGCCGCGCAATTTGCGCCTTTGGCCGCAGGATGCGCGGCATTTGCTGCGCGCCCTGCCGGATGCGGCGCTCGATCGGCTGTTTTTGATGTTCCCGGACCCTTGGCCCAAGGCACGCCACGCCAAAAGGCGCTTTGTGCATCCCGAATTGCTGCCCATGGTGGCACGAACGCTGAAACCTGGCGCCATTTGGCGCATTGCATCTGACGATCCAACCTATCAGGCTTGGGTGCACGAATGCATGGGCGCGCAGGCGTTTTTCACCCTGGCAAGCCTGGCCGAAGCCCGCCCCGCCGGCTGGCCCCCCACACGCTATGAAGCCAAGGCACTGCGCGAAGGCCGCCAGCCGCTTTATTGGGAATGGGTAAGGCGCTGAGCCGTTAATGCGCATGAAATTCTGGTGTGCAGCGGTATTTCGCTTGCCAAGATAAGGCTCGGGGGCTAACTAGACGCCAATCACACCATCCGAGTTTACGGGGGGTGGCCTTGAAAGAGGCCGCCTTTTTTGTTTTTGCAGCCTGATCTGCCGCATCATGAAGGGCTTGAAGCCCGCATCGCCGAAGCCATCCTGCCCAGTCTGACGCAGCTTGGCTATGAACTCGTGCGCGTGCAGGTTTCCGGCAAGGAACGCCCGGTGGTGCAAATCATGGCAGACCGCGCCGATGAAGCGCCCTTCACCGTGGATGATTGCGAAGCCATCAGCCATGCCGTGGGCGCGGTGCTTGATGTGGCAGACCCGATCCGCGGCGAATGGATGCTGGAGGTTTCCTCCGCCGGCATTGATCGTCCGCTGACGCGCACCAAGGATTGGAACCGCTTTGCCGGCCATGTGGCCACGGTGGAGCTTTCGATCCCGCTTGATGGCCGCAAGCGTTTTCGTGGCACAGCGCTTGGCGCTGATGAACAGGAAGCACGCCTGAAGCTGGATGATGGTACTGAATTGGCGCTGCCGCGCGGCAATATCCGCCGCGCCAAGCTGGTGCTGACCGATGAATTGATCGCGGCGACAGCGAAAGCCCCCGCCGCTTCCCCGATGACCCATTAAGGAGAATGCGCCATGGCCGTTGATATCGCCATTGCTCGTCCGGAATTGCTGCAAGTTGCCGATGCTGTCGCGCGCGAAAAAATGATCGAGCGTGAGGAAGTGCTGGAAGCCATGGAACAGGCGATCCAGAAGGCGGGTCGCGCCAAATACGGGCTTGAGAAGGATATCCGCGCTACCATCGACCGCAAGGATGGCCGCGTGAAGCTGGAACGCTTCACCGAAGTGGTGGAAGCCGAACCGGTTGAAAGCGAAGCCACGCAAATCCCGCTGCGCATCGCGCAAAAAATCAAGCCTGGCATTCAGCTTGGCGAATTCATCGTGGACCCGCTGCCGCCAATTGATTTCGGCCGTATCGCCGCGCAAACCGCGAAGCAGGTGATTGTCCAGCGCGTGCGTGAAGTTGAACGCAAAAAGCAATTCGAAGAATACAAGGACCGCGTTGGCGAAATCATCAATGGCACGGTCAAGCGCACCGAATACGGCAACCTGATGGTGGATCTGGGCCGCGCGGAAGCGCTGCTGCGCCGCGATGAAACCATCCCACGCGAAGCCTTCCGCAATGGCGACCGCGTGCGCGCCTATATCTATGATGTGCGCGAAGAACCGCGCGGGCCGCAGATTTTCCTCTCTCGCACCCATCCGGGTTTCCTGGCGAAGTTGTTCGCGCAGGAAGTGCCGGAAATCTATGATGGCATCATCGAAATCAAGGCAGTGGCGCGTGACCCTGGCAGCCGCGCCAAAATGGCGGTGATCAGCCGTGATAGCTCCATTGACCCGGTCGGTGCCTGCGTTGGTATGCGCGGTTCGCGCGTGCAGGCCGTGGTTGCCGAATTGCAGGGTGAAAAGATTGATATCATCCCCTGGTCGCCTGATCAGGCTACCTTCATCGTGAATGCGCTTGCCCCCGCTGAAGTCAGCAAGGTGGTGCTGGATGATGAAGGCCGTCGCGTTGAAGTGGTGGTGCCGGATGATCAACTCAGCCTCGCCATTGGCAGGCGCGGGCAGAATGTGCGCCTGGCATCGCAGCTGACGCGCTATGATGTGGATATTCTGACCGAAGCCGAAGAAAGCGAACGCCGCCAGGAAGAATTCCGCCGGCGCACCGGGCTTTTTGTTGAAGCGCTGGATGTGGATGATGTGATCGCGGGGCTTCTGGTGCAGGAAGGCTTCGGTTCCATTGAGGACATCGTGCAGGCACCGGATGAAGAATTGGCTGAAATCGAAGGATTTGATGAAAGCGTTGCCGCAGAATTGAAGCGCCGCGCCGAAACCTTCATTGAAAAGCGGGATGCGGAAATGGATGAAAAGCGTCGCAGCCTTGGCGTGGATGATGTGCTGATCGAAGTGGGCGGCTTCACCCCGGCCATGATGGTCACACTCGGCGAAAAGGGCGTAAAGTCGCTGGAAGATCTGGCTGATCTTGCAGGTGATGAGCTGGTGGAAATCCTCGGTGCCGAAACGGTAGATGAGGAAACCGCCAATGCCATCGTCATGGAAGCTCGTCGTCGTGCCGGCTGGCTCGGCGATGAGGCATGAGGCATCGCCCTGAGCGAAGCCCTGCCCCTGCCGGAGGAAGATGACCCCGAAAAGGGTCCCCTCAGGCGCTGCATTGTCACGCGCGAAAGCCACCCGAAGGCGGAAATGATCCGCTTCGTGCTTGGCCCAGGGCGTGAAATCGTGCCTGATTTGGCCGAAAGGCTGCCCGGGCGGGGAATGTGGTTGAGCGCGCGGGGCGATGTGCTAGAAGGCGCCATCAGTCGGGGGGCCTTTACGCGCGCCGCGCGCGGTCCTGTGGTTTTGCCGCCGGGGCTGGCGGCGTCGCTGCAACAAGGCCTCCGCGCCAGGATTGCGGATCTGCTAGGGCTCGCGCGCCGGGCAGGGCAAGCGGTGGCGGGTTGGCAGGCGGTGCGGGAATGGCGCGCCGTTGATCGAATTGCTTTGCTGGTGCAGGCCAAGGATGGCAGCGCAGCAGAGCGTGAACGCCTCTCTGGCGGTGGCGTGGCGGCGATAGCGCCGCTCTCCGCCGCCGAATTGGGGCGCGTTTTTGGGCGTGACCACATTGTTCATGTGGCGGTTGCGCCGGGCCGTTTGGCGGAAGCCATCCGGTCAGAGGCAGGCAGGCTTTCGGGCCTTGTCCCGCCAGATGAGACTAAATCCTAAGGCTGACGGGGTTTCCGGCGGCTCAATATGTATCAGATGATCGGGTTCAAAGCGGCGAATGAGTGACCAGAACGAGCAGGACGCGGGTAAAAGCAGGCTGAGCCTTCGGCCCGGCGGACGCCTCGAGCTTGGCAAGACGGTGGATGCGGGCAGCGTCCGCCAATCCTTCAGCCATGGCCGATCCAAGACCGTACAGGTTGAGGTGGTTAAAAAGCGCGCGCCAACACCAAGCCCGGTACGACCTGGTATCGGTGTGCCGGCCGCGCGCGCCCTGGGCCCGGCCACCGCCGCACCAGCAGCGCCAGCCGTACCGCCAGCGCCAGCGCCAGCGCCGGCAGCGCCAGCTGCGGTAACGCCTGCCGCCGCCGCACCCGCACCCGCGCCGACACCTGCGCCCGAGCCCGCGCCAGCGCCGCCCGCCGAAACGCCTGTAGCTGCAGCGCCGGCGCCAGCCCCCGCTGCGCCAGCACCCGCGGAACCGCCCCCGGCAGTTGTGGAACCCGCACCTGTGGTGGCAGCAGCACCTGCCGCACCGGAAGCCACGCAGGCAGCCCCGGCGCCTAGCCCAGCTCCGGCGCCTGCACCGGCACCGACCCCGGCACCGGCACCGACCCCAACGCCGGCATCGGCACGCGTCGCTATGCCGCCACCCGCCAGGGGTGGTGGCGCGTCAGCGCGCCCTCAGGCTGGCAATAATGGCCGTCAGGGTGCGGGCCAGGCCCGCACCACCAGTACAGGCCGCCCCCTGACCCAGGCAGAACTGGCCATGCGCCAGCGCGTGCTGGAAGAAAACCGCCGCGTGGAAGCGCAGCGCCAGCGGGATGAACGCGAACGCCAGGCGCTGATGGTTCGCTCCGCGGCCGAAGAAGCCGCGCGACGCGTCGAAGAAGAAGCCCGCGCCAAGGAAGATGCTACGCGCCGCGCCGAGGAAGACGCCCGCGCTGCGCAAGAAGCCGCGCGCCGCCCGGCCCCCGCACCAACCCCGCAAGCGGCTTCAGCACCTGCCGCCGCACCTGGCCGCGCCCCGGCCGGGGCGCCCGCGCGCAAGCCTGGGCCTTCCGAACCGCCGGTAAAGCTGACGCTCAAGGCGCGTTCGCCATCGGATGAGGATGATGACGGCCCGCGCCGGCCCGCGCTGCGCCGCCCTGGCACACCTGCCGGCCCGGCCAAGCGCCTGACACCCGCACCGGTCAAGAAATCCCCACCCGGGGCAGACCGCCGCCGCGAAGGCCGCATTGATGTGGCGGCAGCGCTGGAAGGCGAAGATGAACGCACGCGTTCCATCGCTTCTGTCCGGCGCGCGCGTGAACGCGAAAGGCGCCAGCAGGAATTGGCGCGGCTGCGTTCCGGCACGGAACGCGTGGTGCGCGAAGTGGTGGTCCCGGAAAGCATCACCGTGCAGGAATTGGCCAATCGTATGGCCGCACGCGGCGGGGAAGTGGTGAAAAGCCTGTTCCGCATGGGCGTGATGGCAACGCTGACGCAAAGCATTGATGCCGATACGGCTGAACTTGTGGTGCAGGAATTCGGCCATCGGGTGAAGCGCGTCAGTGAATCCGATGTCGAAATGGGCCTGGAAGGCGCGCAGGATACGGATACGCAGCTGCTCCCGCGTCCGCCTGTGGTCACCATCATGGGCCATGTGGACCATGGTAAAACCAGCTTGCTGGATGCTTTGCGCAAGACCGATGTTGTGGCGCATGAAGCGGGCGGCATCACCCAGCATATCGGCGCTTATCAAATCACCGTGCCGGCGGGTGACCGCGTAACCTTCATTGACACGCCCGGCCATGAAGCCTTCACCGCCATGCGCGCACGTGGCGCATCCGTGACGGATATGGTGGTGCTGGTGGTGGCGGCGGATGATGGCGTTATGCCGCAAACCGTGGAAGCCATCCGCCACGCGCGGGCGGCCAATGTGCCGCTGATTGTCGCCGTGAATAAAATCGACAAACCCGGCGTGAAGCCCGAACGCGTGAAGCAGGAATTGCTGCAACACGAAATCGTGGTAGAAAGCCTGGGCGGCGAAACCCAGGAAATCGAAGTCTCCGCGACCCAGAAGATCAATCTGGACAAGCTGCTGGAAGCGATTTCGCTGCAGGCGGAAATCCTTGATCTGCGTGCCAATCCGGACCGCGCGGCTGAAGGTACCGTGATTGAAAGCAAGCTCGACCGCGGGCGTGGTCCTGTCGCGACCGTGCTGGTGCAGAAGGGTTCGCTGAAGCAGGGCGATATCGTTGTCGCCGGCGCCGAATGGGGCCGCGTGCGCGCCATGCTGGATGACAAGGGCCGCCAGTTGAAGGATGCCGGGCCATCC
This sequence comes from uncultured Rhodospirillales bacterium, assembly GCA_903844785.1. Lineage (GTDB taxonomy): Bacteria > Pseudomonadota > Alphaproteobacteria > Acetobacterales > Acetobacteraceae > Neoroseomonas. Next base: position 5,874 of record CAIMVB010000170.1, read on the forward strand.
TTGCCGGTGGAAATCCTTGGTCTTTCCGGTGTGCCGACGGCGGGCGAGAATTTCATCGCCGTTGAAAACGAAGCCCGCGCACGGGAAATTTCCGAATTCCGCCAGCGCAAGCTGCGCGAAAAAGCCACCGCTACCGCCGGCGCTGGCCGCGGCAACCTGACCGATATGCTGGCCCGCATCCAGGCGGGTGAGCAGAAGGAAGTCGCCGTTGTGGTGAAGGCCGATGTGCAGGGCAGTTCGGAAGCGATCGGCGTCACACTCGGCAAGCTTGGCAATGATGAAGTGCGCGTGCGCGTGCTGCATAGTGCCGTTGGCCAGATTACTGAATCCGATATTCAGTTGGCCAAGGCATCGGATGCGGTGATTGTCGCCTTCAATGTGCGCGCCACATCGCAAGCGCGTGATCTGGCGCAACGCGAAGGGGTCGAAATCCGCTACTACTCGATCATCTACGAAGTCGCGGATGACATTGAAAAGCTGGTCAAGGGCAAGTTGGCGCCCGTACAGCGCGAAAAATTCCTGGGCTATGCGCAGATTTTGCAGGTCTTCGAAGTCAAGCGCATCGGCAAAGTCGCCGGCTGCCGTATTACCGAAGGCCAGGTCAAGCGCGGCGCCGGCGTGCGGTTGCTACGCGATGGCGTGGTGATCCATCAGGGCGAATTGTCCACGCTGCGCCGCTTCAAGGATGATGTCCGCGAAGTGGGCAATGGCCTGGAATGCGGCATGTCCTTCGCCAATTACGATGATATCCGCGTTGGCGATCAGATCGAATGCTATGAGACGGAGACGGTAGCGGGCTGATTAGGCCCCCTACAGCCCCATCATCCTGGGAAGCCCGATCCGGAAGGGTCGGGCAGGGAAATCGCGCATGAGCAAGCATCAGCATCAAGGCCGGGCGGACGGCCCTTCCCAGCGGCAGTTACGCGTCGGCGAAGAAGTGCGCCACGCGCTTGCCGCCACCTTCGCGCGTGCGGAATTTCGCGACCCTGCCTTGCAGGGCCTGCACGTGACCGTGACGGAAGTGCGCGCCTCACCGGATTTGAAGCACATGACCGCCTTTGTCGCGGCGCTTGGGCGCGAAATCACCAAGGAAGAATTGGCGGGCCTCAGGCGTGTCAGTTCCTTCCTGCGCCGAGAGGTCTCCCACGCTGTGCGGCTGAAATTCGCGCCTGATCTGCATTTCCAGCCCGATACCGCGCTGGATTACGCGATGCATATTGATGAAGTGATGCGCCGGCCGGAAGTGCAGCGCGATTTACAGGCGAAGCCCGAAGGGGAAGATAAGCCATGAGCGAAATTCGCGAAAGGCGCCCCGGGCCGCCGCGCGGCAAACACCGCCAGCACAAGAAGCCGAAGGGCATTGCGCTGGATGGCTGGCTGATCATTGATAAGCCCACGGGCGTTGGTTCAACCGATGTGGTCACGCTGTGCAAGCGCGGCTTCAATGCGCAGAAATGCGGCCATGGTGGCACGCTTGACCCGCTGGCCACCGGCGTGCTGCCAATTGCCTTTGGCGCGGCGACCAAGACCGTGCCTTACGTGATGGATGGCACGAAAACCTATCGTTTCACGCTGACATTCGGCGAAGCGCGGGATTCGGATGACGCGGATGGCAAGGTGATCGCCACTTCCGATGCGCGGCCCGATGACGCCACCATCCAAGCCGCCCTGCCGCAATTCATCGGCGATATCATGCAGGTGCCGCCGATATTCTCCGCCATCAAGGTTGCGGGGGAACGCGCCTATGATCTGGCGCGCGCGGGCGAGATTCCGGAATTGGCGCCGCGCCCCGCCAGGGTTGATCGGTTTGAGCTGATTGAACGGCCCGATGCCGATACCGCCGTATTTTTCGTTGAATCCGGCAAAGGCGTTTATATGCGGAGCCTCGCGCGCGATATTGCACGCGCCTGCGGTACGGTAGGGCATATCACGGCGCTCAGGCGCATGCGTGTGGGCCCATTTCACGAAAAAGATGCCGTAGCCCTGGACAAGATCGCCGTTTCCGGCGATACGCCGCCCCCTTCCCCGGCGCTTCTGCTGCCGGTGACGACCGCGCTGGCCGACATCCCGGCGCTGGCCCTCACCGAAGCGGAAGCCGCGCGGCTCTCCTTCGGCCAGCATATCCCGCTGGTCGAATTCATGGGCCGCGTACCGCGTGAGGCTAACCCCGATGGGGGCTTGGCCAGGGCGATGGTGGGGGGGCGCCTGATGGGTCTTGCCCGCTTGGAAGAAGGCTTGCTGAAGCCAGAGCGTTGGTTGGGTCAGGGCGGATCTTGAACCAGATCGGGGCGTGAGCCCCGCACCATAGGAGAAATCCGATGTCGATTACCGCAGAGCGCCGCGCGGCGCTGATTACCGAATACGCGACCAAGCCCGGCGATACCGGCAGCCCTGAAGTCCAGGTGGCCCTGCTGTCTGAGCGCATTGCCAATCTGACCGAGCATCTGAAGACCCATGCCAAGGACTTCCATTCGCGCCGCGGTTTGCTGGTGCTGGTGGGTCAGCGTCGTGGCTTGCTCGATTACGTGAAGAAGAATGACCAGAAGCGCTATGAGACGCTGATTGGCCGGCTCGGCCTGCGCCGCTAAGGCACTGCTTGCCGGTCCTTTTGGACGGCGATCATGGGAAAGGGGGTGCGAGCCCCCTTTTGCATGTCTGGAACGCTACTTCTTGGCCGCCGGCGGCGAACCCGGCAAAACGCCACCCGGCATTTGCATGGAAGGCGCCCCCGCCGG